>NZ_AP024886.1:600000-900000 GCF_024346975.1 Vibrio neonatus
CCATTTTCCCTGTTTTAGCCACATTACGCCGTTTGCACCCATCGACACGACGATGTTATCGATGCCTTTATCGGCAAGCTCTAATGCGGCTTGTTGGCACTGCTCGGCAGTGCTTAATGAGCGGCCGACAAACTCAGCCAGTTCTTCATCGTTAGGTTTGATAAGCCAAGGCTTCGCGTCCAGTCCAGCACGCAGCGCATCGCGACTGCTATCAAACAGGACTTTTTTGCCAAGTTGATGCAGTTTTTCAATCCACGAGGCGCAAAGCTGTGGTGAAATCCCTTTGGGTAAACTACCTGCTATCACGAAATAGTCATGGTCTTTGGCAAGTGCAAACAGGGTTTCTTCAAAGGCTTTGATATCTGCTTCTGTGACCGCCACGCCAGGGAAGTTGATGTCGCTGACTCTGCCATCTTCTTCAATCAATTTGACATTAATGCGTGTTGCGCCATCGACTCGAATAAAGGCATCTTTGGCTTTGATATCGTCAAATAGTTGGCTAAATAACTCTGGGTTATCTTTGCCTAAAAAGCCGGTTACCGTGACCTCTGCGCCAAGTTCACTCAGCACTTTAGCGACGTTGACGCCTTTGCCTGCGGCGTGTAGTGAGCCTTGTTCAACAAGGTTTACTAAGCCTAAATGTAGCCCCTTTACACTGCCTGTTAGATCTAACGCAGGGTTTAAGGTAACGGTGACTACTTTGTTGGTTGTTGAAGTCATGTTCTTATCCTTCACCAAGACCAGATTCTATGGCGATTCCGATGGCCTTTAGCGCCGCTTCTGCATCAATACCATCGGCAGAAAACTGTAATTTGTGACCATGTTTGACGCCCATCGCAATCACCTTCATCAGGCTCTTAGCGTTTACCGGTTTTGCTTCGCCGTCTAAGTTGCACACTTTGATATCGGATTGGAATTTCTTCGCTTCAGCCACCAACATTGCGCCAGGTCTTGCGTGCAAACCGTGTGCATTTTTGATAGTAAATTGGGCTTGAGCCGCCGCTTCGCTAGCATCAGCTGCGTCACTATCACTTGAAAACAGAGCAAGCAAGGCTTGTGGTGTGGATTGCAACAGCTCGTTTTGTCTTTGCAAAGCCACAGTGTTCGTTAAGGTGGTGAGCATAGGTTGATGAGTTGCGTTAGTGGCAGAAAATGCCACTAAACCTTTCACTGGTTGTCCTTGGTACTGGCAGTGGTTTGCGGTAGTCACAAATGACATAGCAGTGCGCTGACAGCCGACATCACTGGACAGCAACCATAGACCTTGACCTAGATTGGTCGGCGTTTTCGTGACCAAATCAGCGATAAAGTCATTGTCTACGCTGCCTTGGTTTTTAAGCAAGCCCCCGGCAACGGCGGCCAGTTGCAATACATCGTTAGCTGGGAAGTTAAGCTCGATAAGGGACTCATTGAAATCGGCATCAAATTGCACGTCACCGTTAAGTAAGCCGACAATCGTTTGCGCCGTTTCTGCATTTTGCAGGGCACTTTCCACACCATCAGATGAGAGAACTTTAGTTAACTGTTTTAAAATGCCTAAATGTTCATCAGATTTAGCGGCAATGCCAATCGCTAAATACACTGTATTGCCGTCACCCCACGGCACACCGTCGGGAAAGTGATGGATTGCAACGCCGGTGCTTTTTACTAGCGAGCGCGTGTTTACTGTGCCATGGGGGATAGCAATGCCGTTACCCAAAAAGGTCGAGTTTTGCGATTCACGGTTTAGCATTCCTTGAACATAGCCAGACTCAACAAGTTGTTTGTCCGCTAGACTTTTGGCAATGCTTTGAATCGCTGTTTTTTTATCAACCGCTTTTTGCTGCAATGTGATGTCTTGTGTCGTAATTGTGAGCATGTTCGCCTCTTCCTATTTGGTTTCACTCTCACTTAATTGTTGCTTTAAGTGGTCTGCTTAATCGATTCAGCAAATTGAGAAATAAAATGCCCTTTATTTCTAGGGCGACTGCGTTTGTCTATTTCAAAGCAGTGTTTTATTACTTAACGCTGTATGAACAAATCATTTTTTGGGGTCAATAAAGTTGTAGTTCAATTGCGTTACTAATGATTAATCGGCAATCTGTTTAACAACGAAATAGTGACCTTGATCATCTATTTTTATCTGCTTAACCGTTTCAGCTTTAATAATTAACCGATTCAGCATATCATTCAAATAAAAGTAGCGATTAATCTAAATAAATATGATCTACTGCACAATTTACTAGGAATTGAGATGACCTTAGAAGAAATTGCCAAGCTGGCTGGCGTATCAAAAACCACAGCAAGCTATGTGATAAACGGTAAAGCGAATAAATATCGCATTAGTGAGAAGACGCAGCGCAAAGTGATGGCGGTTGTGGACGAGCATCACTTTCAACCGGACCACGCGGCATCGTCTTTACGAGCGGGTAATAGCCGCTCATTTGGCTTAATCATTCCCGATCTAGAGAACGGCAGTTACGCAAAATTGGCAAAATTGCTGGAGCAAAATTCAAGAAAAGCCGGCTATCAGATCTTAATTGGTTGCTCTGACGACAACCCAGTGACGGAGCGTGCATTAGCTGAAGCTTTGTTGAGTCGTCGAATAGACGCGCTATTTGTGGCAACGTCTATGCCTCAAGCAAACGAGTTTTATCAGGCGCTTTTGAACAAAGGGACGCCAGTAATCGCGATAGACCGTTTGTTAGATGATGAAGTGTTTAGCTGTGTGGTCAGTGAAGATTTTGAAGCGGCGCTGCAACTCACCCAATCCATTATGCATGAAGAGGTGACAAGCCTTGGTATCGTGGGCGCACTGCCAAATTTACCCGTTTCACGACATCGTCAATCGGGCGTTGAAGCGGCTCTTAAAGGCAGTTCGGTATCAATCAGTTTTGCCTACGGAGAGCACTTCTCAGCAAACGAAGGAAGATTGTTAGCTCAGCAGTGGGTGGATAATGATTGTGTTCCTGATGCGATTATCTGTACCTCTTATACCTTGCTCGAAGGGGTGTTGGATGTGGTGCTGCCGAACCCTGAATTGGTCAAGCGACTGAAAATTGCCACCTTTGGTGATAATCGGTTATTGGACTTTATCCCAATCAAAGTCAACGCCATGGCGCAGCGTTTTGAAGACATTGCTGACAGTGCATTAGCATTAGCACTAAACGCCAGTGCAAAACGTTATGAACCGGGTGTTGAGTTGATTGAGCGTGCTTTAAAAGTGCGCAACCAACCAACGTAATAACTTATTCAACGCAAAATGCCTTGTTTTGTAAGGTATCTATGATGAGCTGTTTCAGCCATTGATGAGCCGCGCTATTTAAGGTGCGTTTGTGTTCAATAAGATAAACGCTAATCGCCATTTTAGGCTCATTTTTTAGCTCATAAACCGGCGCTAGGCGCTGCTTAAAATTATCAACGCTGCGTAGTGTATGCGTTGATATCAATAGCTTATCTGAGTCTTGCATGGCATCGACTAATGTATTGAGCTGACCACTTTTAAAGACCACATCTCGCTGTAATCCCTTCGTTTCTAGATAAGTGTCGATGGGGTTGTGCTCACCAAATACTGAACGAATGTCTAAGTTCAAATCAACAAACTGATACTTTAAGCAATTTTGCAACGTTACTTTTTCTTGCAAGGTTAGAGGGTGATCGAGCATGCCATAAAATACCGCATGGGTATGTCCGATAAGCTCACTGGGAAATTCTTCGGTGTTGTTGGGTTTTTCAATGTGGATTGAAAAGTCGACTGCTTGCTCTTTAAGTAATGCAGTAGGATCAAGAGACGCTGAGTATTCCACCAGACTGGCGTTTGGCGCGTGACGCATCAACTCTCTAATTAGCGGTACCGATAATTGTCGGCTCATCAGTGGCGGTAGCGAAAGCCTGAATGTTTGGTTACAGCTTTGCGGAGAAAACTGAGTGCTATCAATAAGCGAGTTGATAGACAGCAGTATTTCATTGAGCGGCTCTTGCAATGACAGCGCTTTTTCTGTGGGTTGCAATCCGGCTGATTCACGATAAAAAAGTGGATCATCGAACAAGTCTCGTAACCGTTTTAAGGTTCGGCTCATTGCAGGTTGAGAGAGAAACAGCATCTCTGCCGCTCTAGAAACATTTTTCTCTTTTAATAGCACACTTAAAGAGACTAAGAGGTTTAAATCTAACCGTGATAACTGCTGCTCTAACGTCTTCATGATATCCACTTAAATCATAGTAATTAATCATATGGTAACGATCTATGAATATGACTATAGAAGTGTTTTTGACAGTTTGCCTAGTTAATTTCAGGTCAACGACAAAGCGTATTTATACATAGAACCAAGCATTTACCATGTTTTTGATTGTTGAATAGACTCTTGTATAAGCGTAATAAACTGCTGATAGCGACTAGGAAGAGGGCGATCTTTTTTTGAAATCAAATACAGGTCATCTTCCACATTAGTCTTGGCTTGGTGAACATAGAGATCGGGATAAAAAGGCGAGGAGTGCACAGCGCTTAAAGGCAGAACGGTAAAACCAATCCCTTGTGCGACAGGGTATAAAATTTGGCTTAACTGATTGATATAAGTCACGCGCTTTATAGTCGGTAATGACAGTTCACTCAGCTCTGAGTTTCCACACTCTTGCAAATACTGCGCTAAATATTGTTCAGCATCAGGGTGTTCAACAAGCCCTAACTTTTGCAATGCGTCGGCATTGATTGGTGCTTGCGCGTAGCTTTTAGGCAACACCAGACATAAAACTTCAGTGCCAATTTTAGCCACCTCAAATTCAGCTTGGTTTGGCACTTGAGTCACAAGCCCAATCAAAGAATGCCCCTGCTGAACATGCTCACAAATTCGTTTGTTAGGCGCAGATTCAACACTGATACTAAGTTGGTCGTATTGGGATTGTAGTGTGATGAACTTAGGATAAAGCCACTGCGCCAGCGCACCTGAACAGGCCAGTTTAATACTACCGCTATACGGATCATCGGTTTTTAACGCAGTAAGAAGATGCTGCTGCTGTTCAATCAATTGGCAAGCATATTCATACACAGTATTACCTTGCTCAGTCAACTCAAAGCTTTTGCCTTTTTTGATCAAAAGCGGCGCACCGCAAGCTTGCTCTAATTTTTGAATATGCTGAGTCACCCCAGGTTGGGTCATAAACAGCGCCTCAGCTGTGCGGGTAAAATGATTCACTTCTACCAAGGTTTTAAAGGTTTTTAGCCAGCTATTGTTGAGCATGTTAATAACATTAAGTAATGAATTTGTAGTTAAATCATAATTTAATGTTGAGGGGATGCAAGGCGTGATTGAACTAAATTGTTTATTAACTTGTTTATTTATCTATCAGGCCTAAACGCTTATTTTAATCTATGAATGGGATAGCTCATATCCGGTTCAACATTATTAAAGGTAGCAAATCTGATGAGCTCAGCGTTGAACGCTTCCATAAACTCATCATGTCTTTTTAGTGATGGTTCAATAAATAAGTTGATGACGTTTAAGGTGGATGTTGCTTTGTTGATCTTGCAATCGACTCTTGCCACGAGGCGGCCATCCCACAGAACGGGAAGACAAAAGTAACCAAATTGCCTTTTTGTAGCAGGGGTATAGCATTCAAGAGTATAGGCGAAGTCAAACAGATGTTTGGCTCTTGCCCTTTGAATGACAAGGTTATCGAATGGTGACAGGATTTTTGCCTGTTTGCGTTTCAACTTATTGTTTAATAACTCAAGAGATGAAGATGTCGTGAAATAGCGTTCATTTTTTACTAAAACCTCCACTATCAGGCCTTCTTCTTTCAATTCAACTAGGGCTTTGCTGACCTCTTTTTGTACTCCTTTTAGTAGATAGGTGATTTCCTTGAGTTGGCCAATACCATGAGCTTTAAGGAAGTTTAAGATCAAAAATCGGGCATGTTCTTTAGAGGTTGGTATCGAGGTGTCGATATGTGTAGGAAGCACTCTTTCGGTCAGATCGTACACCTTATGGAAGTTTTTTCGCTCGGTGATCATCAGATCGCCTTGCATATACAAGTTTTCCAACGCTTGTTTGGTTGGCTTACTTTCCCATCCTGTATGTTTGTTGCAATTGGATTGAAAATCTTTTGCCATCGACGGCCCTTCATCTTTGATACGGGCAAGTACCTCTGACATTATTTGCGGGCTTTTCTTGAACCAGTGCGTATGTTTACCCGATTTTATGGCAAGTTTACGTGGTAACGTGAATCGATAATCTTTCATTGCAAGATAAGACGCGGCATGTGACCAATACTCGAAAACAATCTTTTCTTTGACCATTTGCTGTAAATTATCAAGTTGATAGTCACTATTACGACTCCAAAGGACATGATGGTGGGCTCGTTGTACAACCGATATGGTATCTATCTGGATATAACTTAAACGCTCTGCAACTTGAACTGATTTGCTGTAGGCGTTACCGACTAACGGTTGAGCAAGTAATCCCTGCGACAAAAGTGCCAATTTCTGGGCTTGGTGTAGTGACAGTGTTTCCATTGGCCTCATTCACATATTAGGTAAAGGGATGTTCTTCTGAGATTATAAGTAATTTATAAACAAAGAGGGGCAGTGAAATATTATTGGACACCTTGATTGGATATCAAAGCTCAGGATCCAAGAGACTATATCTTCAATTTTGGTTTGATTTCCGTTTAAAAGGAGCATCTTGCAAATCGTTGTCGCCGCTGTTTTAACTTTGGATATGGTTGGTGAAACTGGTAGGCAGTCAATTCCTATTTCCTGCGATTCATTTCTCATAGCATGACTCATCTCGATTTCAGATCATAGGAATGATGATTGCTATAACTCTATACGCAAATAACAGCAACGCAATAAAGTGCCTGATATGATCAAATTATCAGGCATTACATACACTAATTCACCTTCATTATTTATTAATTTAGCACCTTATATAAATTCATTTTTGTGATTGAAGACAAAATAACCATCTATTTAGCTAGATGATTGTCACATTTATAATTTGGTTTAATGTACTTAAAATCTAGTTTGTGGAAATATTGCGCCATCAGTCAACCAGCTATAAAGAACAAAGGAATTAGATATGAGTAACAATCTAAAAAACCTAGACCAATTATGGTCAAGCTCTTTAGCTTGGTACACCAACGACTATAAAATCTCTATTCTTCCTGCATCAATGCACTCCTAACTTCTTTGATTAGAAGCTTTCTTAGTTTCTAATGATCTGTTTTATACAATCAAAAATATTAATTCATAATCATTGAATCAATTTTTAATAAATTGATGGCTGATTAGTATTAATAAAACTTCTATTCTAAAAACAATAAGAGAAATAATAATGACCAATATTATTAACACTGAAAAAGCGCCATTGGCGATCGGCCCTTATGTGCAAGGTGTCAACTTTGGCAACCTAGTCATTACCTCGGGTCAGTTGCCGATTAACCCTGACACGAAAGTGATGCCAGAGGATGTGGCAGAGCAGACTCTACAGTCACTAAATAACGCGCTGGCAATTATCCAAGAGGCAGGTTTAACTGCGCAAAATATTGTCAAAACCACAGTGTTTGTAAAAGACTTAAACGATTTCCCTATAGTGAATAAAACTTACGGTGAATTCTTTGAGAAGCACAATGCTAATTTTCCTGCTCGCTCTTGCGTTGAAGTAGCTCGTCTACCTATGGATGCAAAAGTTGAGATAGAAGTAATAGCAACAAAATAAATATAATTAATTTACTTCCATTCTTTTTTAAAACGTGAATTTAAACATGGCAGGACATATGAGTCTTTTTGTCATGTTTTTTAATCCCTACATTCTGGAAATTAAAATGAAAAAATATAATAAAATATTATTATTGAGTGCAGGTCTAGTAATGTCTAGCCATGCAATGTCTGCCACTATTTACCAAGATGAAGTTAATAAAGTAGATATCTCTGGTGCATTCTTAGCGGATTACTGGCAGCCAGTACACTTCTTGGATCATTACTTTAATACTAGCCGTACTACTATCGGAATTGCTATTGAGCGTCAAATGGGCAATGGCTGGTCTGGTGATGTGAAATTAGAGTGGGATACACTGCTTAATCCACCATCAAATAAGATTGGTGATACAGGGCACGATCAATTCCGTAACCGTTTAGGTTATATCACCATTAATAATGAAGACTACGGTAGCCTACGTATCGGTAAACAATATTCGGCTTACCATGATGTTGCAGGTTATATGGATAACCTAATCGTGTTTGATCCAGATGCAACGCCACTATTTAGTGACGGCAAAGACGGCGGTTTCCTAGCAACGGCACGTGGTGACAACCTAGTGGTATACCGTAAAAGCATCAGCGGCTTAAACCTTTCTGCGCAATACGGTTCTAATAACGTGTCTAACGTGGCTGGTACGCTGGAGCGTGATAGCAACATTGCTGTTGCTGCTAGCTACGACTTTGAGTTCGGCCTAAGCGTCGGTGCGACTTACATGCAAAACAACATGGATGGCGCATCGGCCGTGCTTAGCGGCGATGATACGCAGCAATTAACCACATTGGCGGCTAAATATACCCATAAAGGTTTGAAAGTTGCTGCCGCTGTCACTGACGGTAAAAAAGCACACGAAACTGACTTATTAGGCTATGGCTTTGATGGCACTGCGCCAACGGGTAAAGCGAACGAATATGCCGATGCACTAGGTTACGATATGTACGCTCATTACTACTTCGGTATCGGCATTCGTCCTTATGTATACCTATCTCACGTAGACTTTGATGATAGCGATGTAAATATTGACGGTGAACGTAGTATCTATTCTTTAGGTTTGAGTTATCATGCTACTCCGCAGCTGATTATCTCAGGCGAAGTTAGAAAAACCGAAGAAGATAATCTAGGTGCGGGTAAACAAGAGGATACTCTATCTGGTTTAACAGTTATCTACGCATTCTAACTGCGGTTTAAGTAAGGTGTAACAACAATGCAAGGCGTTCTTTCAATACAATCTCATGTTTCTTTTGGTCACGCTGGCAATAGCAGCGCGGTTTTCCCAATGCAGAGAATGGGATTAGAAGTTTGGCCGATTCATACGGTTCAATTTTCTAATCACACGCAGTATCCCCAAGGTTGGAAGGGGAGTGTGTTTTCTGCTGATGACATTAGTGATGTCGTCCAAGGGTTGAGTAATATTGGAGCGTTAGAAAAATGCCAAGCGGTGCTGACTGGTTATCAGGGCAGTGCTGAGCAGTGCAATGCAGTAGCCGATGCTGTTACCCAAACCAAGCTAGCGAATCCTGATGCACTTTACGTCTGCGATCCTGTGATGGGGTCGCCAGAAAAAGGCTGTATTGTTGCATCAGGTGTGGCAGAGCATTTGTTAACTCGTTTGATGCCTATGGCCGATGTAATCGTACCTAATCAGTTTGAATTAGGGCAATTTGTTGGCATGGAAATCAATAGCTTGTCAGATGCGGTCAGAGCGTGTCAAAAAGCACTGACCATGGGACCAAAAATAGTATTGGTTAAGCACATTTATTGTGTGTCTGATGACAAGTTTTCCATGATGTTAGCCTATGAAGGCCAATGCTATTTAGCACAGCGCCCTCAACTTGATTTTGAGCGAGCATTGGTTGGAGCAGGTGATTTGATTTCATCTGTTTTCACTGCCGGCTTAGTCAAAGGTTGGCATCCAACAACTGCGTTTAAACATTGTAATGAAGCAGTTTATGGTGTGGTTAAACAGACCAAACAAGCCGACGAATGGGAATTGCAAATCATTGCCGCTCAAGATGAGTTTATTACCCCAAGTGAATCGTTTGATTTGATTGAGTGTGATTAATCATAATTTCGATAGTGTTTCTATAAATGTGGGGTGTATTTCGCACCGAATAGGAACATTCGAATAGCTCTTGAATAGTGTGAGTTTTTAAGAAGTTATCAATGTTAGGTTTTGATGGCTTCTTTTTATATGTAGACCAAATGATACTTTTAAAATATGACCACCTGCGTTACCTACAGCATCCATTCAAACGAACAAGATACCCCATTATATTAGCTCTTATAGAGGTGCACCCTCTGTCAAATTCGAGGCAACGCATCGAGTTTATTTATCAGTTAGGATAATACGTTGGCTTTGTAACGCTTAGTTCTTAATTTCTATGTATTTTTGTAATAGTGTTCTCTATGGTACTTAATAAAACGGATATCAACTTTATGAACTTTAACTTGTGTAAGTTCACCAGGTAATCCTATTAATGTGAAATCATCTGCGATAGTGAATCCGCCATTGTCAAACATAACGTGGTGATTTGGGCACAAACATAAAATATTATGCTCACTATCAGGGCCATTATGAGGCTCTCCTAGTGGTTTAATATGAGCAGCTTCAGCATAGAGGCCAGCACTAGTTTCTATTGCTAACCCGCAAACCTGACATTTGTATTTATGCCAGTTCTTCACATTTAGCGCTTTCTGATAATCACGTACAATCTTGTTAGAGCTCGATGACTTTCTTTTAGGGTCTACATAATCAGCTGGCGGTTCATTTACTTCAGTCGTTGGGGCCGATGAATCGAAAGAGACTAATCTGTAGCGCCAAATAATATAGCCAGCTTTACCTACTTCTTTCCAATAATCTTCTACCAGGTATAAACCTGAGTACTGATACCCAGATTTAGGACTATATTCACTCTTATGATTGTGCCCCCTTACAACTCGGACAGGCAAAGATTCGGTTTTACTTTTTGCTAGGGAGAGATTTACAGAATCTAAAGTTTGGTCGGCAACTTGTTTCTTTTTAGAGTTTTGGCCTCCAGCCCCAGTGTAAATAATGACATCACCGAAATCTTCATCATCCTCATATCCACCGGATAAAACGATTGAATCTGAACCTACATATTTTGAGCCACTTATTCCGGCTACTGTTGGACCGTGAACTCCGGCTTTTGAGAGTAAATCGCGATTATTAAATTTATCTCCGACCTTCACATCCGGAATATGGCCAAATATTCTTTTTTTCACGGAACCTCCCAATACAAAACGTTCTTGATCGTTTCTCTACTTGTTTAATTTTCATTTAAGCTACGATAAATTATTGGAATAAAATGCATATACGTAACATTCAGTTAGCATTGTGTCTTAACACAATAATAATCCTGCTTATTATCTTAGAGTAGAATAGCATTAATCTTTTTATTAATAATTACTTACTGTTTATTGAATTGAAAAATGAGATTGGGCCCTAGACAAAACATACCATTCTCATACTTAAACTGAATTTAGCCCTAATATGCATGAACCCCCAAATTCTAGAGATTAGAGTGCCAAGCAAATTTGGCCGCATAGTTCATGGTTGGGTAATTTGGTGTAGTGAAAAGTAAGTCAAATGCCCAGCAGAAGGTTGTGCAGAAAAACTAGCTTAAAACATAATAGCTCAACGACGTGCTGTGCAAACTCACACCAACACGTCTCTGAGCCCAACCTACCTCGGCGCAATTCCTCGCTAAGAAAGCTGCTTCGTAAAGAACTCAAGCGTACGGGACCAAGCTAATTCCGCTTCTTCTTTAGCATATCGGCCGGTTGAATCGTTGTGGAAGCCGTGGTTTACGCCTTCATAGATGTAAGCGGTGTATTCTGCGTTAATCTTTTTGAGCTCGGCTTCATAGTCCGGCCATGTTGCATTTACGCGTTTGTCGATGCCGGCAAATTGGATCAGTAGCGGTCCTTTTACATTCTTTCTTAAATCAGGCGCGGCAGGTGTGCCGTAAAAAGGGACACCTGCATTTAGCTCGTCTGGCATTACGGCCGCTAACATATTGACGATATAGCCGCCAAAGCAAAATCCGACTGCGCCTAGTTTTCCGCTGCTTTTATCATGAGTTTTCAAAAAGTTGGCAGCGGCGATAAAGTCTTCTTCAATTCGCTCTTTTGATAGAGATTTTTGCATCACTCGGCCTTCATCGTCATTGCCTGGATACCCGCCAAGGGAATAAAGTGCATCGGGTGCAAACGCAATAAATCCTGCGGCGGCAAGTCGTCTTGCAACGTCTTTGATGTATGGATTTAGGCCTCTATTTTCATGGATAACCAATACAACTGGTAACTTGCCATCGATCTCTTTTGGCACGACTAAGTAACCTTGGCCTTCTCCATGACCTTTAGGGGATGGGAACTTCTCGTAGGTGGCTTTAATGGATGGGTCGTTAAAAGAGACTTGTTCTGCTTTGGCGTAGTTAGGAATCAGCGCAGAAGTTAATGTTGTCATGGTTAAGCCAAGTACAGCCAGTCCAGACAGGCGAGCCATAAATTCTCTGCGATCAATTAGGCCGTGTGCATATTCGTCATACCAATCAAATGCTTCTTGAGGAATCGTTCTAGTTGCTGTTGATTGAGATTCGGGATTTTGATTCATAACCTTTCCTTGTTGTGAGTTGTTAAACCAAATAACTATAGTAGATTATTGAACGATCGCTCAATAATATTTTAAAATGTTTGTAACAACAAAGCGCCATATGTCGATGACAGTAAAACAAAACTCTGGCACAGCGCTTGTGAGGCCTCATGTTTAGGCCCCATGTTTAGGCCTATGTTTCTTGCTGAGTGTATTGGATAGAAGCACCTACAACATCCGCTGTATTGTTACAAATCATATACTTGTGATCTGCTTGCTTCTCGCTGATATCTACTTCTGTAAAATGGTTAAACGTCATTAAATTTGTTCGTAAACCACGCCATTGTTACTTGTTGTTAAACAAATGGAGCTTGATTAACTATGAAAATGATCTTTGTTGATGCTGAAAATGTTGGATTAAAAGCATTGGAAAAACTTACGGCTTCTGTAGTAGATAAGGTGTTCGTTTTTTCTAAATCTCACTCAGTTAAATTGGTGTGTGAAAAGTCGCTGTATTTGTTTTTAGATGATTATCCTAATGGGTCAAATCAAGCGGATTTTTATATTGTTGCTTATCTATCGAGGGTGTTGTCAGCTCTAGATAAGCGACAATTGGGATCAACTCATTTCGAGTTATACAGCAATGACGAAAGCTTAATATCTGCGTTTGAATTTCAGTGTGAGCAATTGGGATCAGCATGTAAAAGCATTCGAACTAGAGAGCAAACTGTGGTTCCTATCCTTAAACCACAGCCACTGAAGTCTAAGTTGTCAAAGCCCACTCTGGCTATATCTAATCAATCCAAGTCTAATTCGCCTGAAGAAAAGATGCTCAAAGCATTAACCTTTCCCCGCACTTTAGATCCAAGCTTGCAGAAGCAATTAGACTTATCTCAATCTGATTTTACTAAAGTGATTAATACACTTCGATCCACGCAAAAAATTAAACGGACCGAAGAATCGAAGAAAAAGTGGGTACGATGCTAGCGTTCATTATCTGAAATCTGGTCCCTTTCGCTTGAGAGTTAAAGACAACTGAATACTTTTTATTACAAATAACCACGCGCAGTCGCTGAGCTTATGAGTACACTTTACTTTGTGGACAGACTGCGTATTAACTGCCTTTCTATACTCCATTTTTATCGTTGTATACATTGCTATATGACGCACTCAGCATTGATAGCACTATAGTGTTATCAGACATCATTTTATAAAAAGGCAATTAAGTGGGAATTTTGGAATTTGTTTTGCTGTTTATGGCAGGTGTTGTGGGCGGCGTGATGAACTCCATTGCCGGTGGTGGCAGTTTTGTCACTTTTCCTGCGTTAATGCTCAGTGGTGTGCCGCCGATCATGGCAAACGCCAGTAATACATTGGCGTCGACAGCGGGCTATCTGAGCGGCGCTTATGCTTTTAAAGAAGACATTAAAAAAGATCGCGCCAATTTACCTAAGATCGTACTGCTCAGTATTATTGGTGGAGGGTTAGGGGCGTGGTCGCTGATGCGCGTCGAAGAGCACACCTTTTTAAAAGTGATCCCTTGGCTATTATTGTTTGCCACTGTGCTGTTTATTGTTGGTCCTCAATTTAATCGATTTTTGCAGACGTTAGCCGCTCGATATAAACACGCCTCTAAAATAGGACAAGTTTCGATTTGGTGTGGGCTATTGATTATTGCTACCTATGGCGGATTTTTTAATGCTGGGCTAGGCATTATTTCTCTGAGTTTTTTGGTGATTGCGGGTTATCGAGACATTAACACCATGAATGGCGTTAAGCTGTTGATCTCTTGTGGTGTTTCTTTGACTGCGATTGTCATTTTTATGCTACAAGGCGCGATTGATTGGCCGGCCACTATGGTGGTGTTAGTCGGTACCTTGGTGGGAGGATATTATGCGGCGCATATATCAAGGCGTTTACCACAGATATGGGTTAAAAATATTGTGGTGGTGATTAGCGTGTCTATTACTTGCTACTTTTTCTACAGTACCTATTTGTAAACAAAGATATAAGCCAACACATAAACAAGCTGGATTTTAATCAGGTTTATCATCATCGAAGGTTTTCACCTGAATATGCTAAACTGGCATATGATTAATGGATTAAAGTTATTGCTAATTATGCCAACAATAAGTACTAAAAATACGTTAGTTATCTTACTAGCAACCCTATGCTTAATGGCGTGTAATAGTGACGGTGGAAGTGACAGCGGTAGTAGTGAAGACGTTGCCGATCCAGAAGTTCCAACAAGCCCTGAAACTACTCCTGAAACCAGCCCATCATCAGCACTTAACTTGCCTGAAACTCATTTTAATTACTCTAATATCGAGCTTCCCGAACATTATTTGGTGAACGATTTTCCAGCGGGCTTTCAGTTTCAGCGCGCGGCTATCAATATGGATAATCAGCCCGATCACAACTTAACTACGGATGCGGGAGCAACGTTAGGCAGAGTGTTGTTTTACGACATAAAACTGTCTGCGAATGGAACCGTTTCGTGCGCTTCATGCCATATTCAAGAAAATGGTTTCTCCGATCCTAAAGTATTAAGTGTCGGTTTTGCTGGCGGTGAAACCAGAAGACACTCTATGGGATTAACCAATGCCACATTTTACTATTCAGGAAAGTTTTTTTGGGATGAAAGGGCGGATTCATTAGAAGAACAAGCGTTGATGCCTTTTCAAGATCCTGTAGAAATGGGGCTGGTGTTAGCTGAGTTAGAAGAGATTGTCGGAAATCAGGATTATTATCCTGCATTATTTGAAGATGCCTTTGGCGATCCGACCATTTCAAGTGACAGAATCTCACGAGCATTAGCTCAGTTTATTAGGAGCATGGTCAGTACCACGGCAAAGTATGATATTGCCAGGCAAGATGTAAGCTCACCAATAAGAGATTTCCCTCAATTTACTGAGCAGGAAAATCTGGGTAAAGCGTTATTTTTCTTACCGCAAGAAACTCGAAATGGCGACATGGTCAATTGCGCAGGATGTCATATATCCGAAGCCTTTGTTGGTGTTGTTCCGCTTGAAAATGAGGTATTAGCGACCACCATTGGCACAAATAACGGGCTTGATCTTGTATCAACCGATGATCTGGGTGTTGCTGAAACGACTTTACTAAGAAAGGATGAAGGTAAATTTAAAGTCCCATCTTTGCGTAATATTTCGGTTAGAGCGCCCTATATGCATGATGGTCGGTTTGCAGATTTGGATGAAGTTATTGAACACTACAGTACCGGTATTCAAAAGCATCAGAATTTATTGAGCCCATTGTTAGGCAGTGATGATGAACCTATTCGTTTTGATTTTACTGATGAAGAGAAGTTAGCTTTAATTGCGTTTTTAGATACGCTGACCGATCAAAGCATGTTGAGCGATGAAAAATACAGTAATCCTTTTGTAGAGCAATAATATTGGCAGGTATCAGGGGTTCTTATTTTCATTGTTAATTTGAACGCAATAAAACAAAAGGCTTAGTCGCAGACTAAGCCTTTATAGTATTTGGTTAGCAACAACAGTTATGCTTCAGCAGTAGAGAGCATGCTGTTATCTGTACCACAGTCGTTGGGTACGTAAGCATCAGCTTTAGGATCGTTTTCCCAAATTTCACCGTCAATCAAGTAGCGAAATTGGAATTGTTCATTTTTTGGAAAACGAGTTTTAAAGTTGAACGCCTTCTTTGCTTTGCTGTATTTCATGGCAACAGGTTGCCAATCAGTAAAATCACCAGCTATAGCAATAGATTGCTCTGCAGATTTTGGCCACTCGAACGTTACTTCAACTTCATCCTTAGTCTTGAAAAATCGTTTTTTCAGCACGGTTGATATTCCTTATATATGTAAATCAATGCTTACTCAATTTTCATTGATTAAAATATGAACTTCAAGTTTTTTTGTATTTTTATAAGTTATCTTTAACAATCTGTAACTCGCGGTGACTGTTTTGTAACTGATGCTGTCGTTTTGTCATATTTATAAGCGAGAACCGCAAATGCCACGTGCTCATCATCACAGTTTATTTGAGTAACCTTGTATGATGAAAAAGGAGGGCTTCTTCGGAAAATAGCGCCGTTAAATTGCTAGGGGGCTTGTCGCAAATTTACTTTTTGCAGTGAAATTTAAGTATGCAACTATGCGTCCTATTTTTCGATCTCAAACAATTACGTATGGTTTATAGTTGCATTGTTAATTTTCTAACAAAACTTTGTCAGTGCCAGTTTATGCCCTTATTACGAAGGGATATGTTCTGTGCTCAACAGCGAAACGCAACTACAAGGCGCTATCTATATTGTCGCCTTCACCGGTAAATCAGGTAATAGTATGACCCGAATAAAAGAATTAATCCCATTAATAATAATAGCAATAGTCGCTGTAATTTTATGGCAAGTGCAACCACCAAGTGGATTGAATGTAACGGCGTATCATACGGCAATCGTCTTTATTGCCACCATTGCAGGTATTATTTGTAACGTATTACCGACAGGGGCAACTGCGCTAGTTGGGCTGACGGCTTTTATTCTACTTGATCCTACAGGTGCGGGCTCTTCTAAAGGTGCATTGACGATTGCTTTGCGCGATTTCAATCATCCTCTGATTTGGCTTATTGTTATTGCCACTTTACTGGCGAAAGCATTTGCCACTACAGGATTGGGTGAGCGTATTGCATTGCTGCTTCTGAGTAAGTTTGGTCAATCGACTTTACGAGTAGCATATTGCCTTGGCGTTGCCGATTTCTTAATTGCACCGGGTACACCCTCAAATACAGCGCGTGCCAGTATCATGGCTCCAATTGCTGATTCTTTGGCAAAAGTCATTGATAAAGACGACAAGAAATTAGGTCAATTTCTAATTTCATCATCGTCTGCGATGAATGATGCATCCGCAGTTGGCTTTAGCACGGGTTTTGCGGGCAATGCGGCCTTGGTGGGTATTGCATTGAGCGTAGCGGGTGTGACTTTAGATTTTGCCACTTGGTCTGAATATCTATTGGTTCCGGCATTAGCATTATTGATCAGCATTCCTTTTGTTCTGTATAAAACCATTTCTCCTGCAACTAAAGAGACGCCAAAAGCGCCTGAGTTTGCTAAACAAGAACTGGCGAAACTAAAAAGCACAACGGCGCCAGAGTGGATCTTGCTCGGCACCTTTATCGCTATGATCATTATGTGGGTGACAAAACCATTTGGTATGTACACCACAGTAGCGGCGTTTATTGGTTTGTCAGTATTAATTATTACCAATGTGCTTAGCTGGAATGATGTTAAAAATAACTCTGCAGCTTGGGATACGTTCTTTTGGTTTGCCACTCTGATGGGTATGGCGAACAATTTAAAAGGTACTGGATTTTCTACTTGGGTAGGGCACAGCGTTGCTCATGCATTGAAAACCGGTATGGTGGGTGCGTCACCAACACTATTTTTAATGGCAATGATGGCTCTTTATCTGATTAGTGCGTACTTATTTGCATCTGGCACTGCAAAAGTAATGGCGTTAGGCCCTGTAGTGATTGGCGCGTTGATGACACTGGGTGTTTCACCAATTATAGCTGTTTTAGCTGTTGCAGGTATTACAAACGTAGGTTGTAACCTATCTACCTATTCTCACGCTCGTAACCCTATCATGATGGGGTATGGCTATCATACTAGTGCGGAGTGGATGAAGATTGGTTTGGTGATTGCTATCAGCTCGGCGGTTGTATTCATGTCAACGGGGATGGTTTGGTGGTCAATATTAGGTCTGTAATGGCTTGATCTAGCCTATAGATTTTATATTTGATGCTCTAAAAACATAAAACGCCAGTGGGGGATCACTGGCGTTTAGTTTTTTGAGCAGTAGTACATTCATTATTACTCATATTCACAATTACATTGATAGGTCGCTCGCCAAACTAAATTTCGCGAGTGCTGCATGGTGTTTAACAGTTCTTTTCCCGTGATCTGTGGGATTGCAAGTAACACTCTAAAATCTAGCCCAGAATCATCTGCCTGATAGGCGCGAACATGGGTGAATGTTGTACGCTCATTTTTTTTAAGCATGGCACTATTAATGCAAATGCCAAATGAGTCTTTATTCATGCCAAAAACCTCCTTTTATGAAGCCGTTGTCATAATACTCCTTACTACTTTTGGGGTATAGTCATTAGTGGCTAATTTTTGAGCTCGATCAAATCTTTAATTCGACATATTCATCTTATATATTGGATCATAACCTTAACAAATAATATTTTATCTGCTTATGAGTGCTAGTATTTAGAGTTTTATATCGTCACTTCATATTTTAATTTTACAATATTATGAGTAATAGATTTCTTAAGCATAAAATATTCAATTACATTTGTGACACATTTCCGAGTTGATTCCGTAAAACATCACAGTAATTTTTATGCACACAGTGAGTTAAAACGTTACTGCTACGCATATATATGCGAGTAAAGGCTAGTTTTGATGTATCAAATAAAAGAAATGTTAAGTAAATGTTTGGTAAAGGGTTTTATATTATCTGTCGATTGTTAAAATGTAATTTAAGAAAGGTGCCGTAACAACTCAGTTGTATTGTGGAGTACTGCTTCGATGATG
This sequence comes from Vibrio neonatus, assembly GCF_024346975.1. Classification (NCBI taxonomy): domain Bacteria; kingdom Pseudomonadati; phylum Pseudomonadota; class Gammaproteobacteria; order Vibrionales; family Vibrionaceae; genus Vibrio; species Vibrio neonatus. Next base: position 618,922 of record NZ_AP024886.1, read on the forward strand.
GATTACTCGAGCAGAAGACAAGGATGTAGGTTATGAAAGAACAAGTACTGATCACGGACATATCCGTTGTGGAAGCTGTGGGTAATTCAGTTGTCATTAATGCATCTAGCCCTGCAAAGCCAATTAAGAAAGGCGATACCCTGCAAAAAGGGGATGTTTTGCTGATTGGTGAGGATGCGAAAGTCATGGTGCAATATGGCGCTAAGGCGGAGATCTTTACTCAAAACTGCGCAGTGTGTGTCGCTAGCGTAGGCCCGGAACAATCATCACTTCTCGCATCATCAAATTTAAGCGCTTCTTTAGAGTTGCAAGACCATCCCTCTCAATATAGCGAGCAAGATATTGCAGCAGTGCAACAGGCTATTTCGCGTGGTGCCGATCCCTCTGAGGTTTTAGATTTTTTAGCTTCGGGAAATAACAATGTCGATGCGCAAAACTCAGCCAATGGTGGCTTTGTCAGTGTCGAGATGAATCGTGCTGAAACCCGACCAGAAACTGGATTTGAAACCGATGGAGTAGACATTACTGGGGAAAATCTGGCAGATGACAGTTTAACCATCAATTTTGCGGAAGGGGGCGGAGAGATCAACACAGCTGTTGTTGAAGGCTCTTTGACTACCAATACCTATCCTCAGACCACCGTAGGCAGTGTGGTAGTTGAGCAAGCCACCTTTGCTTTAGATCCTGACACGTTTACTGTCGTTCCTTTAGATGTTGATGCGGTGCTTGCAGAGCTAAATGCTCATATTAGCTCCGGCGGTGAAGCGGTGAGCTTTGTCTATGATGAAGGGTTAAACGCGCTGGTGGGGACGCTTAATGGCCTAGAAGTGATCTCTTTTACCATTGCTGAAACTGTGCTGGATAGTGGTATTGAATTAAACGTGACGACCTTAGTTTCACAACCTATCGACCATGTGGATGTGAATGGTCAGTACGTTTCTATTGCCAACGATCAACTCAGCGTGAACTTTGCCATTACTGGTGAAGACATCAGTGGCTTTGAACTTATCGACCCTGTGCAGTTTAGTGTAGTGGTATCCGATGGAGACAATGCGGTTATTGATGCGGTTGTTTCAGACGAAATAGAATCAAACGGGGCAAGCGTCAATGCTATTTCTGGTGAATTGTATCAACTGGGAAGTGACGGCTTAGACACCATTGTATTTGATGCAGAAAGCTTGGCCTTATTTGATGGGTTACTGTCGAATAATTCACAAACGCAAGTACAGCTCAGTGACGATGGCACTACCTTGACGGTGGTATTGCGTGACGACCCCTCGAGCAAAGTGTTTGAAATTACGTTAGATCGCAACGGCGGTTATTCGTTACAAGCTTTTCAAGCCATAGAACAAAACAGTTTAGAAACCTTAAGTGTTGCTTTGCCGGTTACTGTGACTGACAACGATGGTGACATTACAAAAGGCTTTTTAACTCTAGGTTTAACCGACGGTAATGACTTAACCATCAATAGCGTGATTGCGCCAACCGCGAATGAGGACGAAATCGGAGCCACTTCGCCATCTTCTTCTGGTGACATTGGTCTTATTCAAGGTAGTGACAACGTTGAGTCCATTACTATTGCGCCTTCAGTACTGCTTGATAGCGCATGGAATCAATTAACATCTAATGGAGAAGCAACAGGCTTGCGCCTTGAAGAATCCACGGTTCAACAAAACGGCGTTGGGGATTTAGTTAAAGATAAGCTGGTGGTGTATCTGGAAAGCGATCCGTCCAGCGTGGTTTTAGAAGTTGTCGTCAACGTAGACGGCACCTATCAAGTTTATCTAAAACAAGCTCTAGACCAAGATAGCCAAAACCTGACCTCTCTTGATGTCCCTGTGATAGCCGTTGATACCGATGGTGATAGCAAACAAGAAACCATCTCTTTGGAGATTGCCGATGGCAGCGATCCAACCGGTCAAGATAGTTTGCTTGATTACATTGAAATCGAAGACGAATTTAGCACCTCTCGCGAGATAGTATTCACCCAAGGCAGTGACAAAATTGCCGATATTTCTTTTGAAGCGAGTGTGGTGGATGACGCCACCTGGCAAGGTATCGTCAGCAACGGTGAGCAAACCTCAGTGACTTTTGTGGATAACAAAACCATTCAAGTCAATACCGTCAATGGCGATCCAGTCTTGCTGGTCACTATTGATAATACCGGTAAATATACGCTGACTCAGTATCGCGCTATTGAGCAAGATACGGATGTGTTAAATCTGATTATTCCGACCACCGCTACCGATACCGATGGCGACTCAGTGACTCAAAACATCACTATTACCGTGCGTGATAACATCAGTCCAACAGGTGATCCAAGCGAGGTGAGTTACACCGAAACGGGCAGTGTTGGGCAAGCCAATCAAGGCCAAATTGATTTTTCGGTGTTTAGTGATGCCATCGAAACGGTGCAATTTTTGCCGTCTAGCATTGTGGCACCAATTTGGGCCGATCTGACTTCTAATGGCGAAGAGACCAGCGTTAGTTTGTCCAGTGACGGCACAGTGTTAACCGTATCAACCGCCACTCAAGACGTGCTTATTGTCAGCATTGGCGTTGACGGCAGTTACAGTATTGTGCAAAACGCAGGGCTTGATCACCCAAGTGCCGGTGATCTATCTGATAATTTATTAGTGTTACCCATCAATGTATTAGCCACTGATTATGATGGTGATACTGCCTCAAACGTGGTTTCGATTAACATCACGGATGGCGCCGATCCACAGGCTGCCAACAGTAGTATTCAATATATCGAACTTGGCGAAATAGTGAGAACCGTTTCGGCGCAAGTGGTGATTACTAAGGGATCGGATGCCATAGATACTGTGGTGATTGACCCAGAAATCATTAATGATCCTGATTGGTTAGGCATTACTAGCGGTGATTTGGATACCGAGCTTCGCGTCGATGGAAATGCATTGACCGTTTATTATCTCGATGCTGGCAATAATGAAGTGCAAGTGCTGAACGTGAGTATTGCGCTAGACGGCACTTATACCGTGGTGCAGTCCAAACCGATAGACCAAGATCCGACAACCGATTCTATTTTGCTCGACATTCCAGTGCTTGTCACTGACACCGACCAAGATACCGCCAACGCTAATATCTCCTTGACCATCATTGATGGTGCTCCGCCACTGGTGAGCGACAAAACCATCGCCTTTACTGAAAAAGCCACTGAACAAAGCTTTTACGATCAATTTTTAATTGTGGTGGCTGATGACCCTATTGAGACTGTGGTATTTAATGTTGATGCGTTAAACGCCGATCCTATCTGGGATGGTTTGGTCAGCAATGATTTACCACTGAGTTTTTCTTTAAGCAACAATGACACTTTGCTGACTCTGTATGTTACTGGCGATACCAGCAATAAAGTGCTTGAAGTTGAACTGGAAGATCTGGCGGGCAACTTTAGAGTCACACAATTTCAAGCCTTAGATCATAGCGTGCTAGAGACTTTGTTATTAGATCTAAGAGTAGATGTATTTGATACCGATGCGTTAGACAGCGAACCGCAAATTGCCAATATTAGCATCGAGATCACTGATGGTGACAATGCCACTATCACGCCGAGCACAGCGCCATTGAGCACCGAAACAGGCCAAGAGATCACTATCTCAGGCACAGTAAATGTGCAGCAGGGAAGTGACGATGTATTTAGTGTGGTGTTCGATAAAACCAGCATTGAAAATGATACTGATTGGACAGGGCTGTTAAGCAATAATAGTAATTTAGAAGTCAGTGTTACTGGCAATAATTTGATTGTGTATGTGTCAGGTGACAGCAGTAATTTAGTACTGGAAGCCAGCATCAACGCAGATGGTGGTTACACTGTCACTCAATATCAGGCGCTAGAGCACAACGGCACTGATTCTATCTCATTAACCTTACCTGTGATTGTCACCGATACCGATAATGATTCAGTCTTTACCGACATCTCTTTGCAAATAGAGGACGGGGACGACCCTGTTATCGTCAATGCGAATGTTGAGTTGTTTGATGACGCGACTGATACGCCAACCGCAGCGACAGGAAATGTCGGCTTAGCGGTTGGCAGTGACGTTATAGAATCGATGAACGTCACCTTAACAGATGCTGAATTGGCCGCATGGTCCAACATTAAAAGCAACGGTCAAGCAACCACCTTAGAGGTCGCATCAGGGCAATTATTGTTGACCTTAGATGACGGAACCGAGGTATTAAAGCTGGAAATTGGTTTGGACGGGCAGTACTCGGTCACGCAATTTTTGCCGATAGACCAACCTGCTTCCAACCAAAACCTATTGTCGGTGACCGTAACCGCGACTGATGCGGATCAAGATGCTGATAGCTCTGTGATTAGCATTACTATCAATGATGGTGTTGATCCAACTTCAACGGCTAGCGTGAGTACGCCACTGGATGAAAATGACATCAATGACCCCGATCAGGTGGCGAAAACCGGCAATATTGGTTTAACCGATGGAGTGGACGATTTTGCCAGTGTGGTGTTTAACGCCAGTGCGGAACAAGATGCCACTTGGCTTGCGCTTCGTAGTGACAATCAAGCCACAGAAGTCAAACTCAGTGATGACGGCACAACGCTGGTTGTACATCTGCAAGGGGATGAAACGGCGATTGTGCTGACCGCCACCATTAACTTTGATGGTAGCTACAGCATTCAACAATTGCGCGCATTAGAGCAAAACATTGACAGCAATGTGAATGATTTAACTCTGCAAGTTGATGCGACCGATACCGATGGCGACGTGACTTCAACGACCATATCGGTTCCCGTCACCGATGGCGCAGATCCGAGCATTGTCAATGACTCCATCACTGTGGAAGAAGACCAAATTGGCGACCCTGATATTCAACCCCAACAAGGGGATCTAGGTTTAGTCAAAGGGACGGATTTAGTTGAGTCAGTCGTGATTGATGATTCAGTATTAACAAACTTGGATTGGACATCCATTACCAGTAATGGTAATGGCGTTACCTTAGAGTTGTCATCGACCAATCAGCTGAATGTGGATGATACCTTGCTTATTAGTCGCGCCGATAACGATGCTCCAGTGCTAAAAATCATCGTTAATATTGATGGTACATACAGCATTGAACTGTTTGAGCCTATTGATCAATTAGGTGACCAATTAAACGGTGATTCTGTTACTTTATCGCTGCCTGTTTCAGCAAACGATGCTGATGGTGATAGCTCGCAAGCAAATATTATTGTGACTGTGAATGACGGCGCGGATCCTAGCGGCGTAGACAGCATAGTCAATTTACAAGAAACCACAGGCGTTGTTAGCGAAGGCAACCAAATCGTCTTTATCGCAGGCAGCGAAGATATTGCTGACATCTCTTTTGATCCTGACGTGGTTTTAGATTCTGTGTGGAACGGGTTACAAACCAATGGCGAAGGGGTAACGGTTGCATTAACGGACAGCAAAACTTTAGTGGTATCTTCGGTATCTGGGGCTGAAGTATTAAAAGTAGTGATTGATAACGAGGGAAATTACCTTGTCACTCAATTTAAGCCAATTGAACAAGACTCAACGACCGATCTGACCAAGCTGATACTGCCGGTTATCGCCAGTGATTCTGATGGAGACTCAGGTACGGCAGACATTACCATCAATATTACGGATAATATTGCACCTTCCGCGCCGCTAAGCCCAATCGCCTACATTGAAACCGGTGAAAGTGGCCAAAGCAATACCGGAAATATCCTGTTTACCCCTGGCAGTGATGCTGTGGAAACCTTAGTCATTGATGACAGCGTTGAAAGTGATGCTATATGGGGCGCATTGACTAGCAATGGCGTAGCCACCGACTTAACTTTGGATGCAACGGGTAAAGTTCTAACGTTATCCACCTCAAGTGGCGTGGATGTTCTAGTGCTGACACTTGCCGATGATGGCAGTTATTCCTTAGTGCAAAACGCCGCTCTTGATCAGTTTGCTGCCAGTGATATTAGTGAACTGCTAGTGCCTGTGATTGCCACCGATTACGACCAAGATTCTAACTCGGCAAATATCAGTATAAAGATCACCGATGGCGACAATGCCACTGTCGAGGCCAGCAGTATTTCATTGGATGAAGATGGGGTTGCCATTATTACGGCAACCGATACTGGTAGCATTAATTTGCAAAAAGGCAGTGATGCCATTAAATCGGTCGAGTTTACTCTTAGCGACGCGCAACAAACGGCGTGGGAGTCATTAACTAGCAATGGGCAAGACACGCAACTTGTCATCACCAGCAATGGTTTGACCGTACAACTGACCGATGGTACGCCTGTATTAACTTTAACTATTGATATTTCAGGCTCTTATACGGTCACTCAACTGCAAGCGCTGGACCAAACGGCAGATGTAAATGCATTGCAAGTGGGCGTTGCCGTTACCGATACTGACTTAGATGTGGTCGCGACCACTATTGATATCACCATCAATGATGGCGATGAATTTGCGCTCTCTGTTGATGAAGCGCTGTGGAATGAAGACAGCATTGGTGATGCACTGGTGCTGCCAATTACTGGCAGTTTGGGTTATCAAGGCAGTGACGCAATTTCGAGCGTGGCATTGGAACTCTCGCCAGAGCAACTTAGCGCGTGGCAAAGCATTACTAGCAATGGTGAAGCAACCGTTTTAACCATTACTGATACAGGCATTACTGTGACCACCTTGGGCGGTGATGATGTGTTGGTGATTTCGGTCGATACAGACGGCACCTATACGCTTAATCAGTTAGCCGCTATTGACCAAGATGAAAACGACGCACTCAATCCCGATACGTTAGTGTTAGATGTAGGGGTTGCGGTTACCGATACCGATGGTGATGTCACTCGCGCACCGATTTCTTTCTCCATCGGTGATGGTACTGACCCCGTCATCGTAAATGATATTGCTGATCTGCTGGAAAATGATATTGGTGATGTGACCAAGCTGCCATTTGCTGGCGATTTATCATTAGATGCAGGCAGTGATGCTGTGGTCAGTATTGCGATTAATGAAGATGTGGTTGCACTGGATAGCCCTTGGCAAGATCTCACCAGTAACGGCCTTGCGACTAATGTTGCTTTATCATCCACCCATCAAAGCGGCATCAACGACACTTTAACCGTATCACTTGCCGATGGTACGGTAGTGATGAAAGTGATCGTTGGTATTGATGGTTTGTACAGCATCGATTTGAGAGAGCCCCTTGATCAAGACATCAATAATTTAACGGAGTTAAGTATCGCGGTTGATGTTAAAGACAGCGATTTAGATGTTAGCTCTGCAACCATTACCGTTAAGGTTACTGACGGTACAGATCCAAAAGGTGACGATAGTGACATTACTTTAAATGAAATTTCTGGCGTGCAATCCGATAGCGGGCAGATTGATTTTGTTGCGGGTAGTGAAGATATCCAGAGCTTGAGTTTCAATCCAGACGTGGCGTTAGATGCTACATGGAATGGATTGCTTAGCGAAGGCTTAGCAACAGACGTCGTGCTATCCAATAGCAATAAAACTCTAACGGTTATTGTTGATGGCGACCCAGATCAGAAAGTGCTTGAAGTGACCATTGATGATGATGGCGAATATGTTGTCACTCAGTTTAAACCGATAGAACAAGACACGCTTTCCAATCTTACTGAACTCATACTGCCAGTGTTGGCAAAAGATTCCGACGGTGACAGTGGCACAGCCAACATCAACATCAAAATTAATGATGCGGGTAATCCGGTTGGCACGGATATCAATGTCAATTTCAAAGAAGAGGGTTTGCCGCTTGAGATCAGCGATCAGCAAATTGTCTTTACTCCAGCAAGTGACTCTATTGAAACCTATCAATTGGACGCCAGTTCCATTGCAGTAGATGCCTGGAATAATCTTACCAGTAATGGCGCTGCCACCTCGGTAAGCATAAGCGGCAATACTTTGTCGGTGATTTTAGCCGATGGTTCTGATGCGGTGGTATTGCAGTTGGTTCTTGCCGATGACGGCAGTTTTAGCGTTAAGCAAAACTTGCCTCTTGACCAAGATGTAACCAGCAACGTTAATGAGCTCTCTGTGAGTGTGATTGCCACCGATTTTGATGGTGATAGTGACAGCGCAGACATAAAACTTAAGATCACAGACGGTATTGATCCCAAAATACTGGACGCCACATTGAATTTTGTCGAAGTGATCGACGGCTCATCTTTTACTGGCACTATGACCATCAATAAAGGCATTGATGACATCGCCAGTGTTAAATTTGCCGATTTAGCGGCCGATTCTCCTTGGCACTCCATTACCAGTGATGCTCAACCCACAGACTTAACTATTAACTCTGATAAAACCGAAATTACTGTCTATAAAGACGGTGATCTTTCGCAATTGGTGCTGGTGGTGAAGATTGCTGCCGATGGCACCTACACCATTACCGAATACGACGCGGTTGACCAACCCGTTGATGGGCCGTTAGCCCTTGAGCTTGATGTGGTGGTAACCGATACCGATTTAGATGTGGATACGGGCACGCTAAAACTGAACATTTTTGATGGCGCGGATCCCGTGGTATTGGATGGTGCGATTGATATTGTCGAGATTTCCGGTGAACAAACTTTTTACGAAAGCTTTGTGATTACCCAAGGTACAGACGAAATCGTTGCGGTGACGTTTGGCGATAGTATTGAAACCGCAACAGAATGGACTGGATTGGTCAGTAACGACCTAGCCACTAGCGTTGCGGTGACTAATAGCCCCAATAATAACTTACCAGGTAACACCTTAATTACCGTTTATATTGGCAATGATCCGACCAATAAAGTGTTGGAAGTTGAAATTCTCGACCTTGAAGGGAACTACCGAGTCACTCAATTCCAAGCGCTTGATCATGAAAGTTTAGAGAAGTTACTGCTCGATATTCCTATTTTTGTTGAAGACAGTGACGACCAAACAGACCCAGTAGAAGCAAAAATAGCGCTGACGATTTCTGATGGTGACGATCCTGTACTCAGTAGCGATACACAAGCGTGGAATGAAGACGATATTGGTGTCGCTTTCCCTATCTTCTCTGATCTAAATCTTGTGACTGGCAGTGATGATATCAGCAGTGTCCGCTTTGAATTGACTACAGACCAGCGCAGCGCATTAGAAAACTTAACAAGCAATGACTTAGCCACAGACGTTGTCGTGACAGATAAAAGCATAGTGGTCAGCCAATCAGGCCAAGATGTGTTAGTGGTGACCTTAAAAGACGATGGCTCTTATTCCATTGAGCAAAAACGACCACTTGATCAGGACGCAACAGATAAAACCAATTTAGTGTTTGATGTGGTGGTGGCAGACAGTGATGGCGACGACAACATTGATCCTATCACCAACAGGCCGCCCTCTGTGATTGATATTACCATTACCGATGGCAGTGTGATTGAGTCTGATGATGCCGCCCTTGCTTGGGATGAGGATGATATTGGTATTGCAGGTTATGAGGTGGAAGGGGATCTGAATTATCAAGGCAGTGACGCCATTGATAGCGCAGTGATTAACTTAACGACTGCGCAGCTAACGGCGTGGCAAGCCATTACCGTGAATGGTCAATCCACAACGCTGGAACAAACAGACCAAGCTTTAATTGTACGCTCAGCTGGCGTGGTGGCTCTGCAACTTACCCTCAATAGTGACGGCACTTTTAAGTTGGAGCAATTCCTCGCCGTTGATCAAGCCAACAGTGGCGGTGATGAAACTTCACTTAGTGCAGGTGTGCTATTTACCGATACCGATGGTGATACTGCAAATTCAACCATTACTGTCACCATTGATGACGGCACTGATATCAAGTCCAGTGATGTGATTGAGGGCTGGAATGAAGATGAAAGAGGCACAGATACTCAGCCAATAGAAGGGGATATAGGCCTGACGTTGGGCGCTGATGTGCTCGCCAGTTTAGATTTTGTATTTAATGCGGCGCAACAAACCCAGTGGCAATCCATTACCAGTAACGGACGTGCGACTAGCTTGGTAGTGAATGAACGTTCAATTGAAGTGTTCGATGGCACTACTTTGGTGTTGTCGATGAGCATGGATATTGCGGGTAACTACAATATTGAACAATTTGCTGCCATTGATCAGAGCGCAGATAATGATCTGCTTGAGCTTTCGGTCGGGGTGAGCGCGATTGATGCCGATGGTGATGAAACACTCAGTGAAATAGAACTAAAAATAGAAGATGGCGCAGATATTGGGCTGATAGAAGATACGGTAGTAGTGAACGACAATGCTTTAGATAGTACGCCATCTGAAGGGGATCTGAGTTTCATTGCGGGCAGTGATGAGTTGGTCAACCTAGCGTACAACCTGACTACTGCACAGAACACTAGCTTAGATGCCTTAACCAGTAACGGTAAAGCGACAAGTTTCACCATAACCGAAGACAACACTCTAATAACCGTTAGCCTGACCCAAGCACCTAACACACCAGTAATGACCATCAAGCTTAATCAAGATGGCACCTATGTGGTCGATCAAATTCAAGCGATTGATCAAACTGCAAGCAATGATAAATACATTTTAAATTTGAATGTGGATGCCACTGATACCGATGGGGATGTGACTAGTGCGAATGCCATAGTGACCATCGAAGATGGTGATGATCTTACCTTCACCGATGCCGCTATCTCTCTGCAATGGAACGAAAATAATATTACTGGTGGAGTAGATTTCCCAGTCACTGGCGATGTGGGGTTAACCCAAGGGGCCGATGCGATAGCCTCAGTGATGTTCTCACTGAGTAGCAGTCAGCAATCTGCGTGGGACGGATTAACCTCCAACGGTATTAAAACCAAAGTCGTGATAAGCGATGACGGACAAACCTTTAGTCTAGTGACCGATGACACTAATTTAACCCCTGTATTTGTCGGCACTATTGATATCGATGGCAAATACAGCTTTGAGCAGCTGCAAGCGTTAGATCAAGTTGCCTCGGATGATTTTAATCGCTTAGGTGTCACCGTTGAAGCTACCGATAGTGACAATGACACAGTCACTAAAGAGATCAGCATCAACATAGAAGATGGTACCGATCCAACCTCCGACGACCAAGTGACGGCTGTCGATGAGAATCTCATTCTTGACCCAGATGCAGATCCTGTCACGGGCAGTGTCGATTTAGTGAAGGGGATTGATGCGGTTGCGACAGTAAAATTTGATGCTTCATTGAGTACAGATTTGGCGTGGGGCTCACTGCTCAGTAACAATCAAGCGGTTGGTTTACTGTTAAGTACAGATGGCACCACTTTTACCGTACATATTGCGGGCGATACTCGCGATGTAGTGCTAGTGGCAAGCATCAACTTAGACGGCTCTTATTCCATTGAGCAGTTGCAAGCTCTTGAGCAAGACAATTCGGCTTTGGATATTAATGACCTTACCTTGATTGTGAATGCAACCGATACGGATGGGGATGTCTCAACCGCTGAAATCAACCTCAAGATTGCCGATGGCACTGATCCACAAGTGAATGTTGTGCCAGCAGTGACACTGGCGGAGAGTAGTATCGACCAAGGTGATACAGGCGTGCCACCAATCCAAGGTGGTAAAGATCCCGATGCGAACTTAGAGAGCGCAAGCTCTAGTGTTACATACCTACAAGGCAGTGACGATGTTGAAGCTTTCTATTTAGATACCGCCAATGTGAGTGCCACTTTTGCCGATGGTAGCGGTGATGTCGCACTGACCTATCAAGGCCAACCGATTACCTTTATTGTGGTTGCCGGCGGCTATATGGGCGTGGCATCGGTAAATGGTCAACAGCTGGACATTCTGTCCATTCAAATCAACAACGATTTAACCAGTGCTGACTTTGGCCAATTTGATTTTGAGTTAATACGATCCATCGATCACCCCATTTCGGGCCCTGATACCAATCCAGACTCTGCTGACACCCTTAACATTGTATTGCCAATCTATGTGCAAGATATGGACGGAGATAATTCTCCAACCAAAGACTTAGTCGTCAGCGTGGCGGATGATGTGCCAGAGGTGATTGAAAAATCCTTTACCGTGACTGAGGGAGATGCTTCTTCAACCATTAATGTGTTGCAACAGAGCGGCCTCGAAACACAAGGTGCAGATGATGGGGCATTAACCCAGATTCAAATTGGCGGCACGGTGATCTCCATTGATCCAAGCGGCGGTTTCCAAAGCTTTAATTTGTATAGCGACGGTAGCGATCCTGCTAATCCTATTGATGCTGATTCTCTGATGGGCGTGTTAGAGGTTCACCCTGATGGGCGAATCCGATTCACCGCAGAGGATGACGTTAAGCAAATAGGAGACTCGGTTGCCATTGATGTACAAGTGACAGCAACCGATGGTGATGGCGATACCAGTACCAAAGCAATCAATATCCAAGTGGATGATATTACGTCACAAATCACTTCAACTGGAGCAAGCGGCAGTGAAGATGCAGGTCGAAGTGTCACTCAAAATGACACTAATGCTCAGGATAATCTTCCTGTAGGTGATGCGCCAATCAAGGTCAATATCAGTGTTAACACGGACGATTTTGATAACAACGAACAGCTTGGCGCGATTACGGTAAAAGGGGTAGATGCCACACAAGGTGATTTTTATTACTTCAACGGTGCTAACTATGTAGCGCTGACCGTTAATGGCTCAGAAGTGACCCTTAGTAAAGATCAGCTGATGGTGTCAACGCTGGATAATGAAAACTGGAATGTGGAGAATTTATTCTTTGTTCCGGCGCGAAATCAAGGTTCAGAAGGCACCGATTACACCTATGACATTAGTGTCGAGGTGTATCGAAATAATGCCCTTAGCGAAACGTTAGATGGCAGCTTGGACGTTGAGGTAAAAGCCATTGCAGATTCCGCAACATGGGAGCCATCAGCGGGTAATTTTGAAGTTACCGTGGATGAAGATGGTGACGATGCGATATTGCAAATCTTGGCGCAAACTCAAGACCAAGACGGCTCTGAAACCATTACCTATGAAGTGAGCTTTGTTGAAGAACTAGGCCATCAACTGTTGATAGATGGTGTAGTACAAACGCCTAACGGCTTTGGATTGTTTATTATCTCTGCCGATGATATTGGCAAGGTAACGGTGAATCCAACCGATAACTGGAGTGGCACTATTTCTGTAAAAGTGGTCGCTATTACCACTGAATCCGATGCCAATGCTTTAGTACCTGAAGCTCGCTCTGAAGAGCGCTTCTTTAGTATCAAGGTCAATCCAATCGCGGATGATGGCGCTATGGTACTCACGCGTATTCAGTTAGAAGAAGATACCACCACCACTTTAGATCAACATATTAAGCTTAGCCCAAGCCAAGATCTTGACGGTTCAGAGCAATTATTGGTGCAAATTTCTGGGCTAGCAGACAGCAATGGCAACTTAGCCACGTTAACTTGGCTTGGAGACCCTGCGGATAACCCGATCACTGAGATTTCCACTGGGGTATACGAAATCCCCTATGACATGCTTTCGCAAGTGCAATTTACCCCTTACTTAAACAGTAACGTCGATTTTAATATGACGGTGGTCGGGATTATTCGAGACTTTGCCCAGCAACTGGAAAACATTGATGAGACTACAGGTACGGGTACGTCCGTTACGGTCAGCAATGATAAAATTATAGATTCACGTCAGCTGGTGGTTGATCTTAAAGGTGTTGCCGATTTCCCAATGATTAATATTGATGGATTGGGCGATACTTGGCAGCCAACTTTTGATGGCGAAGGAAACGCGATAGGTGTTGAAACATTAATTGATGAAAATACCGATGTACCACTGAACTTTAAAGTGTTTAGTGGGGAGCTTGCCGATACACCGTTAGATGATTCTGAATCAGTGACGGTTCTGATTTCTAATATTCCTGATGGCGTAAAAGTGCTCGATAGTGAGAATAATGAAGTTTACTTATTGTTTGTTGGTTATGACTCATCAGGAGGTCCAATCTATCAAGCGAACTTAACTGAGGCGGGCATTGATACAGGCATAATTTTAAGACCTATTCCCTCGTTTACCGGCAATATCGATCTTAAGGCAACTTTAGTAGTTACCGAAAGCGATGGTGATACTAAGGTTATTGAAGGCGAGATCATCATTAAGGTTCAGCCGGTGATTGATGCCAAAGATGGCTATCAGCGCACCTCTACCGGCAACGAAGACAGCTTTATTGAAATTGATTGGCAGCCCGCAGATGCGGATTATCCTGACTCTGATGAAGTGATTAAATTAGTCACTTTGTCGGGTTTCCCTGCAGGTTCTGAAGTGAGAATTGACGGGGTAATTACAACAGTTGCTGCGGACGGGCGAATTACCATTTCTGAAAGTAACGGCTTGCGTGCACTGCTTAGTGGTTCAGGTATCGTAGAAGTGAAACCGTCTGCCGACGACAGTACCGACTTCCAACTAGATGTGAGCATTGAAGTTTCAGAAGATGACTACGAGTTCACCGACGGTCAAGCCGAGTTTGAAAACACAGCAACGACCATCATTCATGGTACGGTGGATGTGGTAGTGCGCCCTGTGGTGGAAAGTGACGCCAATTTATCGGTCACTGATTTAGCCAACCAAGTCACTGGCGATGCGGCAAACCCAATTGTTGCGGATGCCAATGGCATGATTAACTTCACCATCAATGAAGCTAAAGATGACGCGTACAGTGTTAATTTTACTGATTTAGATATTACGCAAGTAGAGCAAGATGCATTAGATAAATTAGCCGCAGATCCTAGCGCTATCTTAACCCCAGAGGAAGAGCAGGCGTTAGCGCAAAATCCAGATGAAATGGTAGAAGAATTGGTGGTTGATTTCGGAACGCTAGATCAAGATATTCTGGATCAGTTGGTCATCATTGGCGCATTAAATAACGGTGATGGTAAATGGGTTGTTACCGACGAAGATGACTTCACTATTTTTGCTCCTAGCGGGTTAAAAATTGCAGGGGACGGCGACGATGCATTTTCTAATATCACTATCACCTTTACTGCACTGGTGTATGACCAAGGTGAAGAGGGCGAACAAAGTGCGCGCGTTGAAAAACAAACCGATGTTACCTTACGTTTCCCTGAAAATGTGGTCGCGAATGATTCATTTGCCGCCGAGGTAGAGGTGAAAACCGAATCTGATGACATCATCATTGGCACAGAAGATACCAATATCAACTTAGGCCAACAGTTGTTGAGCAAAGGCATTCTTGTCACAACGGCGGATAAAGATGACGTCGCCGATCGATTAACTTTAGTTTTTGCTCAAGCGGATTTACAAGGATTTACGATAGCGGGCGCGGAATTTGATTACACTACCGCAGAATATGTATTTAATGGCAGCATAGACGAAAATGGCAATGTTCTAGGTTTAGAGAATCTGGTATTGGTTCCGCCACAAGATTATGCCGGTGATGCGCTTCTTGATTTTAGAGTTGTGACCACAGACAGCAAATCCGGTGATGAACGATATTTTGATCTTACGATTCCGGTGGCAATTTCTCCGGTGGTTGAGACTTCACAAACGCTCACTATCGCCGTAAAAGGTACTAGCGGATTGGATGCGGATTTTGTCCCTATTGCTGAAGGCGGCACTGAGGTTTATCAAGATGATATAGCCTATGAAGATGGCGTGATTCACTTGCAAATTGGTATTGAGTCTACCGACCTTGATACTAGCATGGAGCGAGGTGTTGAACTGTGTCAAACAGTGATGGTTGCGCTTAAAGATCCTAGTGAGGGTGTGCTAATAGATCCGGATGGGAATGAAGTTAGCTCATTTACGATGACCTTTGATGCGAATAATCCCAATGCAATCGAAGATTTCTTACAAGATGTGCAATTTAAACCAGCAGAGAATTTCCCTACAGGTGATGGTGATAATCTTGTTGAGTTGACTATTTCAGGCACGCTCGAAGATTTAACTAATTTTGATCAGACACCGGGATATGACCATCCATCAAACGTAGACGCAGACATAGCGTTTAGCGGCGAGCTTTCCTTTGAAGTGACCCCTGTAGTTGATGCAATTATTGTGGAGGGTGGCGACCGATCTAACAAAATTGTCATCACGGGTAATGAAGATACCCCAATCGCCTTAGATCAAATACAAGGCACACCATTTACCGTTTCATTAAAAGATGACGATGGTTCTGAAGAGTTTATCTCGTTGCGTATATCGGGAGTACCCGATGATTTTCTGGTGAGTTCAACCAGCGCCTCTGATCCTGACGGCTTTACCGTTAAAAACAATGGTGATGGATTCTGGACCATTCAGTTAAACAATCCATCAGTCACTAGTGTCTCCTTTGCGGATTTAGAAATTACGCCTGCGGAGCAATTTAGTGGCATCGTTGATTTGGGCATTATCGCCTTTACTCAAGAAAAATTACTTGGTGTTCCAGTGGAGCACAACGCGAGTTTTACCTTGGTGGTTAACCCTGTTGCGGACACGGTTGATACGGCAATTGTTGATTCGGTCTCTGGCATTGAAAGTGAAGACATTGAGATAAAAATTAATGCGCAGATTATTGATGATGAGTACTCTCTTGCGGGCATCGTAGATGAAGAAAGCGCCCCAGAGATATTGCGTGTTACGGTACTGGATGTGCCAGATGGCGCAAGCATTCGCTTGTTTGATGGCACAAGCTTTGTCGACAATGGCGATGGCAGTTGGACTTTAGATATTAATGCTCAACAGTTAGAGAGTATTTTCTTCAACTCTGGCGATAATAACGCCACCAACTGGAATCCTTCACAAATTAAGATTCAGGTTCAGTCGGTCGAATATGACGTCAATGGTGTGGAATACACTAATCCTGCTGCAATCACCGAGCAAGTGGTGGACCTGACCATACAAGAAGCCAATGACCAACCACTGTTTGGTGGGGTCACGCCTATAGATGCTATCGAAGACAATGAATATATCATTGATAATTTGAGTATTTCGGACGTTGATGAAGTCGATGATCCTGACGCTATTTATACCTTTATTATTAGCGTTGAAAGTGGCTTATTGAATTTCCAAGATGGCGCGGAAACCCTGTTTGGGGTACAACTCACCCCAACATCCGATACAGCTGCGACTTCTATCACTATCGAAGGTACCATCGCCAATATTAACGCAGCCTTGCAAGATGGTGTTCGCTTTAATCCTGACAGCAACTTTAATGGTGATGTCAAAGCGAGCATTTTTGTTGACGATGGCGGTAACTTTGGCATTGCGGCAGAATCCACTGAAAACAGCGCAGACTTTATCATCACTGTACAACCCGAAAATGATCAGTCTCAATTTGCGGCTATTGCCGATGAGGCGGTCGATGAAGAAGGGACAGTGCTGATTGATTCCATCCAAATCAGCGATATCGATCAAAGTGAATCACCAACAACTCAGTTTAGCGTTACTTTAGAGGTGGATGCAGGTGCGGGTAACTTCAGCTTTAGTTCAGCACCTACTGGGGTAGTCGTTACGCCTGCCACTGGCTCATTGATAGTGCTAACGGGAACGCTCGCAGATATCAATACAGCATTAGCAACTGGCGTTCAATTTACCCCAGCAACGGACGTTACTGGCACATTACCTGTCACGGTTACGGTAAATGATGGCGCAAATGGCGGCATTGTTGATGCAGGTGATTCAAGTACGTCAAATACCAATCAAGTGACCTTTGATGTCGTGGTGTCGCCAGTCAATGATGAGCCTATTATCAGTGGCGCAAGTGATGTCACCACTGATGAAGATGCGAGCGTACGTATATCGGGCGTTCAAATCGATGATCCTGATCTTGCTGACGATGCTACAACTGATTATGTGGTCAGTATTGAGGTAACTGATGGTCAATTGGATTTTGATGCCGTCGATAAAACGGCATTCCCAGGTCAAATAGAGATCACCAATAATAAGATTGTGATTACTGGACTGGCTGATGATGTGAATACTTTGCTGAGCTCTGGGGTGCTGTTTAGTCCATCGAGTGATTATACAGGCACGGTTTCGGCCACCGTTACGGTCAGCGATGGCGGCAATGCAGGCAGTGGTGGGACATTAACGGCGACAGAGTCGTTTGATATCACGGTAAATGCGCTAAATGATACCCCTGATATTGCTGATTTACCGCCCCTTACTACAGATGAAGATAGCGATCTGCTGATCACCAATATTCAAATTTCTGATGTTGATGAAACGCAGGCACCAGACGCCATTTACAATGTCACCATTGACGTGGATTCAGGCCAGCTTTCGTTCCTTTCTGACGTAGAGACAACCTATGGCATCACTATTGTGACGGCGACATTGCCTGCTAGCAGTGTTGAAATTTCCGGTACGATTTCGCAGATAAATGCCGCCTTAGCCAATGGCATTAATTTTGCCCCGCAGAGCAATAGCTCTGGCAGCGTGAAAACGACGGTACTGGTTGAAGATAACGGCAACTTTGGGGTAGTTAACGATCCTAAATCGCAAACTAAAGATTTTGATATTGAAGTTGCTGCGGTTAATGACGAGCCAATTACTACCTTACCAAGCGATATTACTGTTGATGAGGGTGGCACCACTAAAGTAGAAGGTATTCAAGTTTCTGACGTGGACTACGTGGGCAGTAATGCCAATGCAGACATTGAGGTAGTGCTGAGCGTTGATCTTGGCACTATCAATATAGCCACGACCAACTCTGCGGTAACTATCATTGACAACGATTCATCATCAGTGACGTTGAGCGGGCCAATTGATGAAGTGAATGCAGTCTTAGCGCAAACTGACGCCTTGCAAGGTGTTTTCTACACCAGTGCGCAATACAGCAATAGCGCCGAATTAACCATAGTCACCCGTGATAATGGAATCTTTGATGATGCAGGAACAAACGCTCAAGACAGTGATGTCGTGACTATCAATATTACCCCAGTTGCGAACGCGCCAACATTGACTCTAAATAGCGAAAATCAACGCAGTTTGAACACTGTGATTTCGGAGTCGGCGCTGGCTGCAAGAGGCGTACCTTTATTAGGGTTAATGGCGGCACTGACGGATGCAAGTGAAACTTTATCGATTGAGGTGCGAGGTCTGGATAGCGCGCTGACGATCCAATCGGCAAATGGCAGTGTGATGGCCGGAAACGCCGCCGGCAGTTGGGTGTTAGATGCCGCAGCGCTTAACGATGCGGTCGTAGTACTGGCTGACCCACTGGTACTGCCATCGTCAGCTGTCAATTTTGATGTGCTGGCCGTGTCTACTGAAAGCGATCCTATGCTCACCGCTGAATCGAGTGCGATAAGCTACGCCGTTGCATTGGTTGTTGATGGCGGTGATTTGGACGCCTCGCTCGCTACAAGCGCCAGTACGCTGGTGGATGATGATCAAGGTTCAAGGTTAATAGGTTCTGACTTTGACGATGAGCTGATTGGCGGTGAGGGGAACGACACTCTTATTGGCGGTCTTGGCTCTGATATTTTAACGGGCGGTGATGGCGCGGATATGTTTGTTTGGGAAGAAGTAGATGATAGTCAGTTGGATGTGATCACTGATTTTAATCTTGCCGACGGCGATCAGATTGATTTGGTGGGAGTGTTAGATGAGCTTGAATCGGGCGTAACCCTTGATGAATTATTAGTCGATTTTGATAACAATCAGAATTTAACCGCCGCTATAGTTGAAAATAGTGATGACGTGCAGATAGAAGTCAGCTCAGATACCGAATCACAATCTATACTTATCAAAGGGTTAAACGACCAATTGAACTATGGAAGTGATCCTGACAAAGATTTACTGACCGCCATGTTTGAAAATCAAGTGTTTAAATACGACGGTAATTAGTCCTAGCGTCTAACTAGACGGGTATTTTAACGGTAAAGGTTGGCATGTGAGCACCAAACTATAAGGTATTGATAAATAATAGTTTGGTGTTCACATCTTAGACTTTTGTTCGGCACTACACTGACAGTAATCATTCACCATTTCTCACATTGAGGTGACTATGGCTATATCTTCTTTATCCTCTGCGGCGCTGTATCGCGATGCCGACTTAGATCTGCTCTCTAGCAAATCAACCAAAGACATTCCTCCGATTGATGAAATTGTAGGCCAAGAGCGAGCGCAATCAGCAGTTGAATTTGCCATGTCGATTCGCGAAAAAGGCTACAACATATACGCCATAGGTCGCAATGGTTTGGGTAAGCGCACCATGATTTTGCGTTACCTAAAACGTCATCCCTTTGATCAGCACCAATTATACGATTGGTGTTATGTCGCCAATTTTGAAGATATACGTGTCCCCAAAGTGCTAAAAGTGCCTCGCGGAATAGGGCAAAGCTTGCGCGCTGATATTGACAAACTAATGACCAAGTTATTAAAGGCAATTCCGCTAGCTTTTGATAACGAAATGTATTTCTCGCGTGCAGATCGCCTAAAAAATCAATTAGCGACCAAGCAAGCGACCGCCCTTGAAGCGTTAACCAAAAAAGCCAAAGAAGAGAGCGTCAGTCTTACCATCACGGCGCAAGGCGATTATCAGTTTGTCGCTCTGGATGGAGAGGAGCCGTACACCGAAGCTTCCTTTGAGTTATTGGATAAAAAGACCCAAGCTAGATTCGATAAAACCATTGATACCCTTGAAGTATCGCTAAGACACATCATTCGCGATCTTACGGAATGGGAAGAGCAATTTACCGATAAAATTCAAAAATTGAATGCGGATGTGACACTAGGCGTTATCGGGCATTTTATCAAAGAGCTAAAAGTAAAATACAAAAAGTATGGCGAGGTAAAACAGTATTTAGCCGATCTTCAAGCCGATATCGTCGAAAATGTAGATATTTTCCTCGAAGAAGGCGATGAACAAGGTGAAATTGCTACCGCATCATTAGATAAAAAGCTGCCGCGTCGCTATAAGGTCAACGTGATTGTTTCACAGCCTAAAGATGAGCTGCCGATCATCATTGAAGAGAGCCCAAATTATCACTCACTGTTTGGCTATGTAGAAACGGCAACTTTCAAAGGCACCGTGTTCACCGATTTCTCATTAATCAGAGCAGGGGCATTACATAAAGCCAATGGTGGCGTTCTGCTGATGGATGCGGTGAAAGTGCTTGAACAGCCGTATGTGTGGGACGGTCTAAAACGTGCTTTGCGCGCTAAAGAGCTCAGCTTAACCGCGCTCGAAAAACAGGTCACTATGACAGGTGCGGTATCCCTTGATCCTCAGCCAATCCCTTTAGATGTCAAAATTATCTTGTTTGGTGATTACCGAACTTATCAGCTGTTACAGCATTATGATTCGGAGTTTGCTGAGCTATTTAGAGTCACTGCCGATTTTGAAGATGAAATGAAACGAGATCCTGATTCAGAGCTGCACTATTGTCGATTTATCTCTAGCATAGTGCACGACAATAAACTGCTGCATTGCGATAAAAAAGCCATTGCGCGCATTATTGAACACAGCTCGCGAATGGCGGCGGATCAAAACAAAATTTCCCTGCATTCTGCCAATATCGCGAATTTATTGCGTGAAGCAAACTACATTGCCCGAAGCGCCAAGGCGAACATTATACGTGCTACCCATGTAGAGAAAGCACTATTAAATCAACTCTCTAGAGTCAGTCGCTTGCAAGAAAATGTTATGGAAACCTTCATTAATGGCACCACATTAATACGGGTTCAAGGTGAGGCGATAGGGCAGGTTAATGCTCTTTCTGTGCTGAGCACTAGCGATCATATGTTTGGCGCGCCTAACCGTATTACCGCGACCACCTCTTTTGGTAGTGGTGAGGTGATTGATATTGAGCGTAATGTGGATCTTGGAGGCAGTATTCACTCTAAAGGGGTGATGATATTAAGCGCCTATCTTTCGTCTGTTTTTGGTAAAACGGCTAAAATACCATTAACCACCAATATTACCTTTGAGCAGTCTTATGGCGGCGTTGATGGTGATAGTGCCAGTATGGCGGAGTTTTGCGCTGTGGTTTCCGCCTTTTCAAAACAGGCGAATCGGCAAGATATAGCGATTACGGGCTCAATGAATCAGTTTGGTGAAGCGCAACCCATAGGTGGAGTGAACGAAAAAATAGAAGGTTTTTTTGACGTTTGTAAAATCAAAGGACGCAAGCCAACTCAAGGCGTCATTATTCCGCAATCCAATGTACACAATTTGATGTTACGCGCTGATATTTTACAGGCGGTCGATAAAGGCGAATTTCATATTTGGGCAATAGAACATGTCTCGGATGCGATAAAACTGTTTACCGGTAAAGAGGCTGGCACAGCCAGTGATGAGGGTAGTTATCCAATTCATACCATTTACGGAATCGCTCAAGCCAAATTAAATGCGTTGCGCAAGTAAAATGTCATAATTGAGGTTTTTGGCGACAAAATCATATGTTTTCTATGATTTTGGAGGATTTTAAGGGTATTTAGAATAGTCCTATGCCTATCAATTAGTGAGTTTACAGCTAGCTTCTGGAATAGCAGACTACGCTGATAATTTTGCGGACATTATGGTGATTGATATTATGTCAGTATGAAAAATAGCCAATATAACCAAAGTGGATTTATTCGCTTTAAAACAAATGTTTAGTGTTACCAATATGCGCCTATATGTATAAAATATTTCATTAATGCTCGGAAATTGTGCATAATTAGAAGTGAAATCTTGATTTTTCAGACTAATTTGCCTTGAGATAACATTCACATGTTGAGTTAAAATGTGATTTAGTTCAAAATCGAGCCCCTATAGCTACCCGAAGCTTCACTGGAGCGTGCATGAAAGTTGTTGATATTCTTAAACACAAACGAGGATCTCTTTCGAGACATCATATGGAGTTTATGGATAGGATGTCCCCCTCTCTTAGAGAGTATTGGAGTGAACTAGTGAGCCGTGCCCATGCACAGCACATTTTTCGCGCATGGGGAAAAGATTTTCAAAAGCCTGCAGTAAACGAAGAAGTGGCGAATCCGGCGCAAGATATCATCGAGATGAAACCGGAAGCAGAGGCGCTTTACTTGGAGCTATCGCAAAAGATTGGTGAAGAGCTGCATGTGGGAAGCTGGTTTAGCATTGATCAAGAGCGCGTAGATGCGTTTGGTCGAGTGACTGAAGATATGCAGTGGATCCACACTGACCCTGAAAAAGCACAGCAAGAGTCGCCGTTTAAATCGACCATTGCGCATGGCTTCCTGACTTTGGCACTACTGCCACGTTTATCAGATGCCGTTGATCCTGAGAAACCACTTTTTCCTACCGCAAAAGTAACGGTTAATATGGGTATGAACAGCGTTCGCTTCCCTTATCCTGTTCGTGTCGGGAGCAACATTCGCGCTCGTAGCAGTTTAGTGAAAGTGACCCCTATTCAGAAAGGTCTTGAGATCACACGTGAACTGAAAGTGGAAATTGAAGGAGTACGTCGCCCTGCATGTGTAGCGGAATCAGTGATTCGTCTATACTTCTAATCGATAGCGTAACAACAGATTATCAAAAATGGCCAAAGCTTAGCTTTGGCCATTTTTATGTGTGCTAATTACTCTTTCATTATTTATTTAAATGAGCGGTATAGCCCTGATTTTCAATAATAGCGCTGGCTTCTTTAGAGGTGACGTACTTGGCAAATTGCAATGCTGCTTCGTCTTTTAGATCTTTATGATGGAAGATCAAGAAAGGACGAGCTAGCTCGTAACTCTTGTTCAGTAAGTTAATTGAATTTGGTACAACACCGTCAAAGTTAAGTGGCTTAACAGAGGCATCAATAGAGCCCATGCTAATAAAGCCGATCGCTTGTGGATTATAGCTGATTAAGGTTTTCATCATGCTGTTGGTGCTTACCACTAAACTTGATTGACTAATCGTTGAAACACGGCGGTCGTTTAGTACGCGAGTTAGGCCAACTTGGTCTTCAAACGCATAACGAGAGCCTGAAGAGGTTTCTCTAGTCACCATTGCGATAGGACGATCGGCTCCGCCCACCTCTTTCCAGTTGGTAATTTTGCCCGTATAAATTTTAAAGAGTTGTTCACGGGTGATATTAGAGACACTATTTTGCTGGTTTACCACAACCGCTAGACCGTCGTAGGCAAAAGGTAATACCACTAAATCATCTTGGTATTCTCTTTCGGTTAATAGTCGAGAGCTCATACCGATTTCAGCCACATTGTTCTTAACTAAAGAAATACCTGCTGTAGAGCCAACACCTTGTACCGCGATATAGGTATCTTTATGGGTGTTATTGAAATTCTCCGCCAAAATATCCATCACTCGTGCTACCGAGGTAGAGCCGCTGACATTGACTTGAGCTGCGTGTACGTTCGCAATACTGAGTATGAGGCAGGCCATTGCCGTGATAATTACTCTAAACATATTCATCCTTCTTCAAACTATAATTACTGATATTGCACAGATTAAGACGATTGTATTACAAATCGGTGACACTAAAAGACCAATGCATAACATTTTTAAACATATAATTAATGTTTTGGTCAGTAAGTGCGTAACGTCAAATTACGAGGTACACGATGAAGCTATCTGAGATGGAGCAACGGCAAATAATGAAACTGGCCAGCGATGCCTGCTGTTCGCGTAATCACAATGTGTGTGTTGAGTTAAGTAAGGCTGAATTTGAATTATCAGAGACGGGCATTGAGTTTTATCACACTCGATTTAAGTTAGATTCTAAGCAAGCCGATCATCGCTATTTGGTGGCTAAAATTTTAATTCGTGATAAGGCATGGACGTTATTAATAGCACATCGAGATCAACATGATATGTTTGAAGGTTGGCATACACATCCAGCAATCGAAACTCTTGGAAATCAACTCCACCAACTGATTGCAGAAGTGGAGAACGATCCCCAAGGTTTGATTTGGTAAGGCGCATTAAATGCGACGACTTACTCGAAGTGATAGCCTTCCGGTACGACCACTATACCTTGCTCAGAAATGGTAAATCTTTCTCTGTCAGCTTGTATGTCATAACCAATTTTTGTGCCATCAGGTACGGTGACATGCTTATCGATAATGCAGTTTCTTAGTTCGCAATGCTCACCAATTTTGACATCATCAAATAAGATACTGTTCATAATGGTCGCGCCATCACTGACTTTAACGTTGGATGACAAAATAGAACGCTGCACTGAACCGCCACTAATTACCACACCATTAGCGACGATGGAGTTAATGGAAATACCTTGGTTTCCCGTAACAGAAGGGACTGTTCTTGATGGTGGTCGCTGCTGCTCGTATGAGCGAATGCCCCAATCATCTTGGTAAAGATCGATAGGCGGAACGGGATCAAGTAAATCCATGTTGGCTTGATAAAATGAATCGACTGTTCCTACATCGCGCCAGTAAACATCTTGAGACACTCGTCCTTCTTCAGAGCCAAATCGATAGGCGTAAACCCCTTGAGCGTCAATAAGCTTAGGAATGATGTCGTGCCCAAAGTCATGGCTGGAAGTATCAATGTCAGCGTCAGCTTCTAACGCTTCTACTAAGGCTTCCATAGAGAAAATATAGATGCCCATAGAGACCAAACTTTTGTTTGGCTTATCTGCCAGAGTTGGCGGATCGGTAGGCTTTTCCAAAAATGAAATAATGCGTCCGTTTGTATCTGTACCCACCACACCAAAGGCGCTGGCTTCTTCGGCAGGCACTTCCATACAAGCGATCGTTAACGCAGCGTTGGTTTTCTTGTGCTGCTTTAGCATAGGCTGGTAGTCCATACGATAAATATGGTCACCAGAAAGCACCACCACATGCTTGGCTTCACTGCGAGATAGTAGCCACAGGTTTTGATAGATAGCGTCGGCCGTTCCTTCGTACCAAGCGTCACCTTTGCGCATTTGTGGAGGAACTGCGGTAATGTACTCACCCAGTTCTGGATTGAAAATGGACCATCCGTCACGTAAATGCTTTTGTAGAGAGTGAGATTTATATTGAGTCAGAACCAATAAGCGACGCAACCCAGAATGTAGGCAGTTACTGAGCGTGAAATCGATAATGCGGTATTTTCCGCCAAAGGGAACAGCAGGCTTGGCACGGTCTTGAGTTAAGGGTGCAAGTCGAGAACCCATGCCTCCGGCTAAAATGACGGTTAATGTATCTTGCATGACGACACTTCCTTGTTATTTTTGGGTACTAAGTTTAATAAGCAAAAACTGTTCCAAAAACTAATCTATTGTTTAATAGGGGTTTTGCGCTTGTGTAGCGTGCTTTTGCACCAGTTTGTAACGCTATTTGGTGCGCCTGAACTAGTTTGGTGCAACAGGTGGAATAAAGATAGCGAGCTTATGCGCTTATATGGCAATTTAAGCGTTTTTTTAGTGCAAAACTCGATCCCGACACTCACGTAATTGCCATAATGTTGAGTATGATACCAATCGTACTAAATAACTGGTCATTCTAGCTTGTTAAAATGCTCGATAACGGCGTTAGAATTTTTGATTGTAGAATAACTACTTATCGAAAAATTCTGCCTTGTTCTCGAGCATTTTTCCTGCGCTAGTTCTGATCACTTACTTAGTGTGATTGGTATGATTTCTTTGAATCGAATTAAGTAGGATATTAACTATGGCCACAGGCTCTTACATTGTCGCCTTAGACCAAGGCACTACCAGCTCTCGTGCGGTAGTGTTTGACTCACAAGCCAATATTGTTGCTCAATCACAACGAGAATTTACTCAGTATTATCCGCAAGCAGGCTGGGTTGAGCACGATCCGATGGAAATCTATTCATCGCAACGTTCCACATTAATTGATGTATTAGACAAGCTTTCTATCACGCCAGAAGATGTCGCAGGAATTGGCATTACCAATCAACGTGAAACCACCATTGTATGGCACAAAGAGACCGGCAAACCTATTTATAACGCCATTGTTTGGCAATGTCGCCGCACCAGTCAATTGTGCAAAGAGCTAAGAGAGCAAGGCTGGGAAGAGTACATAAAAACCGCGACAGGTCTGGTATTAGACCCGTATTTTTCCGCCAGTAAAATCAAATGGATTTTAGACAATGTAGCGGGTGCAAGAGCCCTAGCTGACGATGATAAATTGCTATTTGGTACGGTAGATACTTGGCTATTGTGGAAGCTGACTCATGGTAAAGTGCATGCCACCGATCACACCAATGCTTCTCGCACTATGATGTTTAATATCAATAGCATGCAGTGGGATGAGAAAATTCTCAAATTGTTGGATATTCCAAAATCTATGCTTCCAGAAGTTAAACCATCGTCGAGTTTGTTTGGTGAAACCTGTATTGGTGAAAACAGCGAGATACGAATTCCAGTTGCGGGTATTGCAGGCGATCAACAAGCCTCATTGTTTGGGCATCGATGTGTTAATCCAGGTCAGGTAAAAAATACGTATGGCACCGGCTGTTTTCTATTAATGAATACCGGCACGCAAAAAGTGGACTCGCAACATGGCTTACTCACCACCTTAGCCTGCGACGCCGAAGGAAAACCTTGTTATGCCCTTGAAGGGGCCGTATTTATGGCAGGAGCGTCGATTCAGTGGCTAAGAGACGAATTGCGCTTACTTAACGAGTCTAAAGATTCTGAATATTACGCCAACAAAGTGGATTCCTCTGATGGTGTATACGTTGTGCCTGCTTTCACCGGGTTAGGCGCACCGTATTGGGACCCGTATGCTCGCGGCACTATGGTAGGGCTTACACGTGGCACTAGTGCGGAGCATATCGTACGTGCGACCTTAGAAAGCATTGCCTATCAAACTTTTGATGTGATCAATGCCATGCAAGCCGACTCTCATATTGAACTGAGTAGTTTACGAGTGGATGGGGGAGCAGCACGAAATAACTTTTTAATGCAGTTTCAATCAGATTTGCTCAATTGCGAGGTGCAACGTCCACAACTGACCGAAGTCACGGCATTGGGCGCCGCTTTCTTAGCGGGGTTAAGTGTTGGCTATTGGAAGGACTTATCTGAACTGGAAGCTCGCTCTGAAATAGAAACGCGTTATCACCCACTTTGTGACAGTGAAAAACGCACCAAACGCTACGCAGGCTGGCAACGAGCGATTAAGTGCGCGCAAATGTGGAGTTCACTGCAGGACGAAGAATAATACCAATCGTACTAAATAACTGGTCATTCTAGCTTGTTAAAATGCTCGATAACGGCGTTAGAATTTTTGATTGTAGAATAACTACTTATCGAAAAATTCTGTCTTGTTCTCGAGCATTTTTCCTGCGCTAGCTCTGATCACTTACTTAGTGTGATTGGTATAACAGCGCAGAGTGTAAAACGAAAAAGGGTTGCTTAATCAGCAACCCTTTGAAATTTCATAGCTTTTAGTTAATTAAGCTTCTACTTTCCAAGAGATGGTTTCGCCGCCTTTAATTGGCACGATGATGTCGCTACCAAATGGCATAGTTTCGGCTACTGCCCACTCTTCTTTCACTAAAGTTACGGTATCGCTGTTGCGTGGCAGATTGTAGAAATCTGGGCCGTTATGGCTAGCAAAAGCTTCTAGGTGTTCTAGTTTGCCTTCGGCTTCAAACACTTCTGCGTAAAGCTCTAATGATGCGTGCGCTGTGTAAGAACCCGCACAACCACAAGCGGTTTCTTTGCGACCTTTAGCGTGCGGCGCAGAGTCCGTACCAAGGAAGAATTTCTTGCTACCACTGGTTGCTGCAGCGACTAACGCTTTTTGATGGCTGTTGCGCTTTAGAATTGGTAAGCAGTAGAAGTGCGGACGAATGCCACCCACCAACATGTGGTTACGGTTATACATCAAGTGGTGCGCCGTAATGGTTGCGGCAACGTTATCATTGGCGTTTTGCACAAACTCAACCGCGTCAGCCGTAGTAATGTGCTCAACAACGATTTTTAGATTTGGAAAATCACTCACGATAGGCGCTAATACTGTGTCTAAGAACTGTTTTTCACGATCAAAGATATCAACATCGTGCGTAGTCACTTCACCGTGAATCAGCAGTAGGATGCCTTGTTTTTCCATCTCTTCTAACACAGGGTAGATTTTCTTAGCGTCTGTTACGCCAGAGTCCGAGTTAGTGGTTGCACCTGCAGGGTACAATTTACATGCAACAACTTGACCTGATGCTTTTGCTTGTTGGATATCTTCTTTACTGGTGTTATCTGTAAGATATAAAGACATCAACGGCTTAAAAGTATCACTATGATTGTGTGCATTGATACGCTCAAGGTAAGCGATAGCTTGCTCAGTGTTGGTCGTTGGCGGAACGGTATTTGGCATAACTAAAGCGCGACCATTGTAGCGACTAATGTCTTTTACTGTATCTTTTAGTACATCACCATCACGAAGGTGTACATGCCAATCATCTGGGCGTGTAATGGTTAAGTTGGTCATAGTTGTGCTCCCGCCAAAAAAGTCTAAAGGTGTAATACCAATCGTACTAAATAACTGGTCATTCTAGCTTGTTAAAATGCTCGATAACGGCGTTAGAATTTTTGATTGTAGAATAACTACTTATCGAAAATTCTGCCTTGTTCTCGAGCATTTTTCCTGCGCTAGCTCTGATCACTTACTTAGTGTGATTGGTATAAGAAGAAACCGAGAATGTGGTATGGTTATCACGCCAAGCAAACGATTACTTAAATGCGGGCAAATGATAGCGAAAATGCACTAAGATTGCATTAACATTGAGAGAGTTAGAGGTATAAAGTGAAGGATTTAGCTCAATTATCGGGTATTAATATATTTCCGGTAAAATCAACATCTGGCATTGCACAATCCAGAGTTTATGTGGGTTTAGAAGGAATCAGTTTTGATCGCCGTTTTGTGGTGACTGATACGGCGGGTCGCATGATTACCGCACGTAAGTACCCTAAGATGGTGACGATTAAAAGTACGCTACTGCCAGATGGTATTTTACTGAGCGCTCCCAATGCACAAGACCTGCATTTGTCTATATCAGATCTCGAACGTAACGAGTTCGAATGTAAAATCTGGAGCGATCGTTTTTTTGCCTATACCACCACAGACACCGCTAACCAGTGGTTTAGTAACGTATTAGGTACGCCAGCATTACTATTATATTGCGGTGAAGAATCCAACCGCTATCGTGAAAAACTAGCAACCAAAGTTAGCTTTGCCGACGGCTATCCGCTATTGGTTATCTCTCAAGGTTCACTGGATGAGTTAAACCGCAGTGCTTCACACCCACAATCAATGTCACAGTTTCGCACCAACTTGGTGATTGACGGTGTGCCACCTTTTGCCGAAGACAGCTGGGAAAAAATCGCCATTGGTGACGTAGAATTTAAAGTAGGCAAGGCATGCCAGCGCTGCGTATTAACCTCAGTTGATCCGAAGACAGGCGAAAAAATGGCTGCCCAAGAGCCTACCGCCACCTTAGCTAAATTTAGAGCCGACGAAAAAGGCGCGATTTTCTTTGGAATGAACCTCATTGCACTCAATGAAGGTATGATTGAAGTAGGGGATGAGCTTCGAGTTCTAGAAACTCGTACTGCTATTACTTATGCAGATACGCGCATTTAAACCAAGCTGACGTAGCGAATTTAGTTGTGTTGATGAACTGGTGAATATTCACCAGTTCATAATGCAAATATATATTTTTAAAGATACTTAACCTAAAATTTCATAAACCATTGTTTTTTCGATAATAATTTCTTCTCCATCCCATATGCCTTCACTTGATGTTTTTCTGTATTTATTCCCTTGCCATTTGTCTGCGACAGTATGTTCAATGAGGTCAGGGATGAATACTTTAGTATTCTTTGGCAGATCTCTAGGGATTAGGTATGCCGCAAAAGGTGATGAGTTTAGATTAGCTTGCAGTGTAGACCAGGGGAGCATATATGCTTCTGGAGAACGGAGATCATAGCCCCGAATAATATATTCTCCGGTATTTTCGTCTTGTTTTATATGCACTCTTTGACCAAAACATTCGCTATAGGTCGTGGATTTTATGATTGCTTTATAGCCTTGTTTGACAGCTCTATTAATTGATTCAATGTCCCTTGCAGTATTAATGACTAGCAGGTCATTTCTGA
This sequence comes from Vibrio neonatus, assembly GCF_024346975.1. NCBI lineage: Bacteria > Pseudomonadati > Pseudomonadota > Gammaproteobacteria > Vibrionales > Vibrionaceae > Vibrio > Vibrio neonatus. Next base: position 649,886 of record NZ_AP024886.1, read on the forward strand.
TTGTTTCGTTACAAATATTTGATTCGTGTTCTAGAGGTTTACTCGTATTGATAAACTTAATGTCACTCACACTATTGTGAAAGTCTATGTAGGCGCATGCGTCGGGGGCAATTTTAAAGATCGCGATTATTTGTTCTTCAGTAAATGTTGTTAAATCAATTACATGCTTATCGCAAGAACTACAAAATCGCTTAAACTCGCTCTTTGTCCATGACAGTTGTTCCCAGTTTTTTTGTAGAGGACAAGAAAACTGCTTAATTTTAATCCCATCAGTGGTTAATAAAGTATTCGAAGCTAAATGTAAGATCATGACACTGCGCCTAATCATAATATGTAAATAAATGTTAGCTTAACAGAAACTGACTGAACAGTTATGGATGAAGTAATGTTACTTATTTCGACAAAGTGATGGTCCCAATAGCGTCAAAGTAAAAGGCAAAATCAAGGTCGATCATGGGGAAGCGGTACGTGATGCAGCTGTTAATGGCATGGGGATTGCAATGTGCGCTACTTGGATTGCGTATGAACATTTAAATGATGGGCGTTTAGTGCAAGTGTTAGCGGATTATCCATAAGTGGATGACTCTGCTATTTGGGTTGTTTACCCCAGTTCAAAACAATTAGCCCCAAAAGTGCGCGTATTTATTGATTACATCGCTCAGTTTTATGGAAATCCGCCATATTGGAATTGATGAATAATATGGCTGTTATCACGGTTAATTGTGAAAAATGTAATACGCAAATAGCCAATGAAATATGAATATCGATTCCTGTATATAATTACATAATAGTTATCCGGGATTTGAGGTTTTATTATTAAACCTTAGACCGTGAAAAGATGTGTATATTATTTGGTGTAGATAGAATAAAAAATGCCGCTCACATTGTGAGCGACATTAATATTTTAGATTATACGAAGATAAATATTATTTAGCTTGGTATTGGTCGTGAGATGCGTCAAGTTTGTAGAAAGTAGCTTGAGCGTAATCATCTAGGTCGCCGCTGATGTTTTGGTTGTAAACACCGGCTTTGAAGTACATGTAACGGCCGCCTTCGTCGTAGCCACTGTCGCTCATGTCAACAACTTGAACAACGTCGTCATGACCTTCACGAGATAGAGTAACAGTCATAGTGTTACCAACAACTTTGATTTGGTAGCTGAATACTTCGCCTAGAGCGATACCAGTATCACCAACTTCAGCAGTCATATCACCCACTAGAGGGAAGAAATCTTCTTTAGTTGCGCCTTTGCTTTCGTGTGCAAAGTAAACCGCACCAGTTGCTTGGTTTGGTAGTTTACGGTAGTAAAGACGGATTGGCTCATCGTTTTTATCGTGGATTTGACCAATGATAAAGCGACCTACTTCGTTAGCATTACCAGTAGTAGTAGCGTGGTCGATTTTCAGTGTTGCGTTTAGAACACCATCGATGCCGCCAGCTGCTTTTTGGTCTGCAACAGGAGCTGAGCTGAATACCCAGTTGTTTTTGTTCACGCCTTGAGTACGGATAGATTGGTCACCACGACGCAACATTTCACGTAGCTCAGTACGAGCGTATTTAGTGTTTTCTGAAGTACGAACACCTTTAACGTAAGCGCGGAATACCATGCCACCATCGTCAGCTGTGTAGAATACTTCTGGGTGTTGGTAACCGTTTGCTAGGTTCCACTCAGAAACGTTGTCAGGTTTGCCGTTTTTGTCATGGTCGAATGGTTGAGATAGGTACCAGTAAGACATGTCAAAGTTTTCACCTGGTGCGTTACCTGCAAGTGGAGTTGCTGGTAGAGCTGGTGTTGGAGGAAGCTCAGTACGTAGACATGTTACTGTAGTTTCACAAGGGTAAACTGCTTTTTCGCCGAAGTTACCTTTACGAAGGTCTTTACGTGCTTCTTTACGTGCTTTCTCTGCTGCTTTCATTTCAGCAATCATTGACTTCTCTGCAGCAACAACTGCTGGAGTAATGATGTGGCTCGCTGGACATGCGTTGATGTTACAGTTAACAGCAGCTAGTTCAGTTACACTGTTCCAACCGTTTTTAGTGTTACCGTGACCTACGTATTTTACGTAACGTGCTTTAACAGCTGGTGCGAACTGGAAGCGCTCTAAACCAATTGCTTGACCAGAACTGATTTGGTCTTTTAGTACAGTTGTCCAGTTTTCACCGTCAACAGATACTTGGATATCAAAGCGAGTTTGACGCTCATTACCTTTACTGAATGCCGCTTGAACTGCGTCAAATTCGTGAACTGAACCGTAGTCCAATGTCGCTGACTCGCCGTCACCAGCTGAAGACCAACGAGTAGTTAAGTCTTGGTCGAATAAACGGTCAGGACCGTTACCATCGTGGCTACTTGCTGTGATTGCAACTGGAGTAAGAAGTGCTACACCTGTCTCTTTGTTGTTGTCAAACTTTGGAGCTGAAGGAGTTGAAGTACAGCCTACTGCTAATAAGACAGAAGTTGCTAACAAGCTTTTTAGATATATATGTTTCATTTACCATTCACCTAATGTTGTATAAACCAACGATATTATTTGTAATATAAAACAGTTACTAACTGCATTTGTTTTGATATAGAAAATACGACTTGATGATTTCTATATCTTTTAAATCTAGATAGAACGATGTTCGCCATTCGTCCTGTGTTTTAAATAATACATAATTTAATAATACAAATGTAAAGATGTATTAATAAGTGCGATCAAGATCGACTTGAGTGTTTCTAATAGTGATCTATGTCTAAGTAACTGAAGCTAACGTCGAAAATTTCACCAGAATAATTCGGTGAAAATTGCGGGTATATGCCAGCTTTGAAGTAAAAAGCGATATCTGGAGATGTCCAATCCGCAGACAAAACCACTTTATCACCGTCATTATCCAAATACTCTTCGCCCCAAGGGATGGTATGCGACTTCAAATTACCGCCATCTGCATCATAGGTAGCAAGATAGATACCGTCCTGATCAGCGCGAATGGTGTAACCCCATTCTTCCCCAGCTTTATGTGTGCCTAAATCAACGCTAAAGTGTTCACAGTGACCACAGCTTGAGTTATTTGTTTCATAGTCATCGTTTAAAATGACTCGCACTGGTCGATTATCGCCTTCCCACAATAACTTGACTAAAGCCTGACTGATTTTCCAGCCGTGAATTTGCCCTAGAATAACTTTTGGTTGGCTTAGATCAGGATGCTCTTCAACTCTTAATAGTGCTTTGAGCGTGTGCGTAGATGCGCCAGTTCTGTCATCGTCAAGATACCAGCTCGAATCTTCATTACTGCTGCTACAAGTGGTGTCTTCATCACTCATATAAAGCTCACGTAATTCAGAGCGAATGTAGCTTGAGTTTTCTGTTGTTGAGCCGTAGCCCATATCTGCTCGAAAGTGCATGCGACCGTTTTCCACGGAAAAGTAGGTCATATCCTGATCGGCGTGATAAATGTCTTCATCATTAGCCAGTTCATCTCGGTCAGAGTAACCACAACGAGCCGGGAACAATTCTGCTGCGCTACTGCCACCTTCGCCATACCAATCATCTTTACTGGCAGGAATGGTGATTTTCCATTCGTCGATGTTCCATTGATAAGTGGTATCGGTGTCGGTATCCACTTGCTGTTCAATGACTTTTAGAGATTTAAAGTGAGCTTCAGATTCACCGTTTTCAAACTGGTTATAAACGCCTGCTTTAAAGTAGCTTAGTAGGTGCGCCCAGTAGTCGATATCAAGATCCGCTTTTTCAATCCCATTTACTCGAATAGAAAGACGACTGCTTTGTATCGCTAATTGGAATTCGGTAAATTGGTCTGTATTGGCTTCACCAAGATCGATGTGATCATAGGCGTCGTCACAGCGAGCATCATCTGGTATCGCAGCGTCGCCTTTACAGTCAACCGCGTTATTCTTGATGACCGCCCAATAATGGCCATAGTTACCATCACGTTCGGCTTCGTACACCACTCTTAGCAATGGGTGAGGGATGTAGCCTGTGCCATCGCTTGCGGTACCTTTGTTATGAATTTGCAAGAATGTCACTTGGTCTCTGCTTGAAGAAGAGTTCGACATGGCTTGCTCAATATTAGGAAGGCTGACTTCCGCATATAAAGTGCGTTTAATGCCTTCTGCATCAACGTCAAAATTTTCCAGTTCGCGAACTTCACTGCGCATGAGGTAATTAGACATTTTGAATACTAAATTTTGCGAGCTTTGCTCTGCGTAAAAATAGTCATCAAAGTAACTGTGGAAGTTACCGTCTTTTATAATGCTCTCTTTATTAGATTCTGCGCCTTCAGGATCGGACATTTGCAGATCTGAGTTAGACAGGATTGGTTGGAATTTTGTGAGGTCATAGGGTGCGATATGATCTTCATTGCTGCCATCATCGCCCTCGTCGCCACTTCCGTTGTCGTTATCACCGCCGTTATCGTTATCGCCGCCATTGCCGTCGTCATTATCGCTGTCGTCGTTGTCATCACCATCATCTGAGTCTGGTGGGGTCGGATCAACGTCACCTGGAGGGTTTGGGTCCACAGCGGGTGGTTGAGAGGAATCATCACTACCGCCACATCCGCTAATGATTGCGGCTAAGGCTAAAACTAAGAGTGTCTTATTCATTATTACTTTGAGATTAATTGAAATAGTAAAATCAAAGCATCGGATTTGTCATATTTTATGTCAAATTAGTGTCATAGAAACTGTGAGCTCATGCATGCTGTTGTTATTAAAAATGAGATCATGATGCAAGAAAGAAACAAATAAAAATGCGCTTCACTATTAATAATGAAGCGCATTTATAGAATGATGTTGTATTAGTATAAGAGCAAAGGCGAGGTTATTTTTTAATTTTAGCTTCGCGTTTAGTCAATTCCATTTCAAATTCATCTGGGTAGAGCACAATACCTTCGCCTTCTTGATCAGGAAAGACCACCAACGAAAGCTCATCATCTTCTAAACCATGTGTCCAACGGCTTTTCCATTTCGCAATAGAGATAGGCTCAGCGGTAAAACCTTCCCATTCACCGGTAGCCCACATTAGCGCATGCTCTTCCGATGGCCAGACTGGGACACATTCCTCATCTTCGGTATTGAGCATCACGCTACCGTGCTCATCAATTAGCAACCAGATTTTTTTATCGGTCGCAGCGGCTTTAAAAAAAAGATTAAAACGTTCTGATGGATCATTTGGAACATTAGGAGTGTTTGCAGAAGTCATAGGACGCCTTTGATATGCATGATTTGTTGCCTGCATTATACCGTCTTATGAATCAGTTTGTCTGCTTTGTGATGATATTTTAATAAAACTAAATTCAACAGGTTGTATATCATTAGTATTAAAAATAGGCGAGGTTAAGTTGCATAACGGTATATTGCGAAAGGAATGGTAAATACAGACTTATAATAACGGTGCTTCATTCTATATTAATAAACTATGCTTTAGTCACAATTCATACAATATTCAAATATTGTTCACGATAATTAAGTGGTTTATTTTAAAAATTATGATCTACCTCACGGAACTAGGTGTGATTGCGACGCGAAATAAGTGGTAACATTATTAGTAATACAATACGACATAGAGTGTAAATGCAATGATGACTTTAAAAACATTGGGTACTTCTAAAGGCAAGAAAGCAGCGTTAGGTGCTGTTGCCTTAGTAGCTGCGCTGACAATGACTGCATGTTCAAATGTAGCGCCGAATACTGCTCCAAAAACTAAAGCGCCTTCAGACAACTTTGACCTACTAGGTTGGACAGTAAGTGTACCTATCGATTCTGATGGTGATGGCAAATCTGACCAAATTAAAGAAAAAGAACTAGCAGCAGGTTACTCTGACGCTAACTACTTCTACTTGGCAGAAGATGGCGGCATGGTATTTAAAGCGCCAGTAAAAGGTGCTAAAACATCTAAAAACACTACTTACACTCGTTCAGAATTACGTGAAATGATTCGCCGTGGTAACACTCAATATAAAACAAAAGGTGTTGGCGGTAACAACTGGGTATTCTCAACGGCTCCTCAAGCAGACCAAAAAGCAGCTGGTGGTGTTGACGGTACTCTAGAAGCAACTCTAGCCGTTAACCACGTAACAACTACAGGTAAAAACTGGCAGGTTGGTCGTGTGATCATCGGTCAAATCCACTCAAACAACAACGAACCAATTCGTTTGTACTACCGTAAACTGCCACAAAACGAAACCGGTTCTATCTACTTTGCGCACGAACCACGTAAAGCGTTTGGTAAAGAAACTTGGCACAACATCATCGGTAACTCACTACCTGATTACTGGCACCAAGATGCAACACCAACAGAGCCTACAGACGGTATCAAACTTAACGAGAAATTCAGCTACCGTATTCAAGTTAAAGGTAACGAGCTTTCTGTAACTATCATGCGTGATGGTAAAAAAGACCTTGTTAAAACAGTCGACATGTCTGAGAGTGGCTTCGGTGAAGGCGGTCAATACATGTACTTTAAAGCGGGCGTTTACAACCAAAACAAATCTGGCGATGCAGACGACTACGCACAAGCAACTTTCTACAAGCTTAACGTAACTCACTAATCGAAACGTCACTCGCAACTAGCGATTATGTTTTTGATTTAACGATGTTTTAACTGTGTTTCAATATCGTTTTATAGATTCAAATCCCTTGCTTATGTAAGGGATTTTTTTTGCCTAGCACTTTTTAGGAATATGGCATATTCCACAATCATTGAATCCTTCTATTAAGATGACTGAGAACTCACAACTAAGAAGCGAAAATCAATGTCTGATGCATCCTTACCTCCTACCAGTGACGGTCTTGGGAGAAAATTCGCAAGGAGCGCTCTGTCTGTTGTTACTTATATTGTTAAAGCCATCATTGTGTTTGCCGTTATCGGTGGAGCGTCGGTTGCTTTGTCTCATCTAGGTGCCATCCACGGCACAGATTTACCCGCAGAATATTTTAGTAATGGGCTTCCAAACATAGTCAAATTATTAGACTCGGAAGTGTTTATGGGGTTTGTCTTTTTCGTCACAGTCTCAGTGATCATTTACGTGCTGTATTTATTGTGGCAACTGCATGAAATTGCAGTACATAAAGCCTCGAATATGTCCAGCGCGCATACTCAAATCGTATTTGCTCTTTCTCTTTGTGGTTTGTTCATCAATAAAGCGTGGTGGGTATTAGCCATCATCATCGCCTTTACCCGTTGGGATGTGATTGGTGAATCTATTTCCAAGATTATTCGTAATGGCACGGCTAGCTCAAAGAACATGCCTGCGCAAACGCAAACGCAAACGCAAACGCAAACGTCAATGCAAAATGAAAAGTCAGGAGAGTAAGCAATGAAAGAGATTATGTTGCCTTACATTCTTATATGTTGGATTTTAGTCAAGATAGGCTTTATTAAATGGACGTTACGTAATGCCACCTTAATGGTGGGCACAGGCATGTTGATTGCCACCGCGTTATTCGTTGCGCACCGTTTTTGGTCACCAGCAGATTTAACCGATAGTACTACAGTGAAAGCGCCACATGCAGTATTAAGCCCGTTATTTGGGCAAGAAGTGGATGAGGTGTACGTCACTCATAACCAGATGGTGAAAAAGGGCGATCTCATTTACACCCTGCGCTCAGAAGATACCGAATCCAAAATGGATAGCTTACAAGCGCAGAAAAAGGCCAGTGAAGCTGAAATTTTGTCTTTGAGACGCCAACAACAAAACGATAGAAAAACTCTACAGCGTTTAGAAAAGCTAAAAGATTTTGCCCAAGAGTCGGAGAGAGACGATACTCGCACGCGCATCGAGACAGCAGAAGCGAACATCGCCGCCGCACATGCGCAGATCATGAATATTGAAGCTCAGATGGCGACCGCCAAATGGGAACATGAGCGCCGCGAAGTACGTGCGCCATTTGATGGACAGTTGTCGATCACCAATATTACCAGCGGTACTCGCACCGGTAACATGCACTTATATTCAACAGAGAAAAAGTTTGTTGAGATGAGAATCCCAGATCAAACCTATCGAGGTATTAAAAAAGGTCAATTTGCTGAGTTCTATGTGGACGCCTATCCTGGGGGGATTTTCCGCGGGCGAGTGCATAGCGTGACTACCGGCACTGGTGAAGCGCAAGTGCAAGTGCGTCAGGGTAGCCAACATGTCAGACAGCATGTAGGTAACAATATGAATTCCCACGGGCGTACCATTGTCATCGAATTTGAAGAGCCGCAAGGGTATAACATTCCAATTGGTTCGACCGGCTCTGGCTGGGTGTCAGCGGAAAAACCGCACCCAATGCTTGGCTTTATGGATATCATCGGCGCTGCGACAGTACGGTTAAAGGCGTATAAAGCCTACTTGTCAGCCATGTAATAGCAGATCATGACATGTTTAACCTCTAAAGGTGTAACACTCATTGTAATGGTTAGTATCTAAGATTATGTAGATGCACTGAAAGAAAGCATGGATTTATCGAATCTATGCTTTCTTTGCCGATTGGGGGAAGGGGTTATGTTGGCAAATTCATTTCCGCGCTAAAACTTGCTATCACAAGCTTATGCATGATTTATCATTTGTAATGATAGCAATGCAGGAAACATCTTTTCTCTCTGCAAAATTCAAGACCTGACCCCATCGATATGTACATATGGATAAGTGTTGATTCCCTTAACTTGCGACCTATTTGCATTGTTTATGCAGGGAAATGTAGTAAATGTGTTCTTCCAAATGTTTTTACAAACGCAAGTATTTGGAATGATTTTTCGCGTCCTTCTAAATTATCCGTTGCTGATTGGTCGTCAGAGTCTGACTCGAAATTACCCTCAAGCTTGTTATCACAAGCTCATGCATGACCTATCATTTTTAATGATAGGAATGTGGGAAACATCTTTTTTCTTTGCAAAATTCAAGACCTGACCCCATTGATATGTAGCACGATTAAGCAAAGAAAAAACCTTAAGTGCCAACGTTGAAAAGTCGTGATCTACACAATCTTTGTTTCCATTACTGTAAGAGCTGTTAGCGGGGTATATATTAAAAGTTCTTAAATATCATGGACGTAAACAATAAAATGAAAACAAGAAACTATGTCGCAGCGAGCCTTCTAAGCGCTGTTGCTATTGCTGTTAGTGGCTGCTCTCAAACTCCAGCGCAAACAGAGTCATTTGACTTTGTGATCGGCAATTCCACCATCAACCCAAATCTCTCTTCTGGTTCTGCAATGGTGGTAAACAATAGTAAAATTATTGTTTCAGGTGATGACTCACCATGGTTATTTGATGTGGCTGATGACTTTTCTATTGATAGCAAAACGCTTATCGACAACTTCCCAGTCAATCAAGACAATCGCGTAGCCCACGCAACAAAACCTGATTTCGAGTCAATGACGCTGCTAAATTACAACAATCAACCTTATTACTTTGTGGTTGGTTCTGGCAGCAAAAAAGTGTTACGTGAAAATGCGTATCTAATCCCAGCTGATGGCGGGGATAACATCAAGTTATCGCTGTCACAATTCTATACTGATTTACACAGTGCTGCGGGTTTCAAAGACGAAGAAAAAATAAACATTGAAGGCATTGCGAATTCTGCAGATGAAACTTACATTTTCAACCGTGGTAATGAAGGTAAGAATGCAATCTTCACAATGAAAACTGCCGATATGTTGAATTATCTGCAAGGTAAGATCGATCATATTCCTTCATTGGATGTTGTAGAAATTACATTGCCTAGCATCAACGGTGTGCAAGCATGCTTATCTGGTGCAGATTTTTGGCAAAGTAGCAACAGCTTGATTTATACGGCTTCAGTTGAAGGTAATAATTCAAGTAGCGTGAATGATGGTGAGATCCAAGGCAGTTTTGTTGGGGTGCTACCTATCGATGCACTTAACAATAAAGAGAGTCTTGATCTTACGCCATATAGCCAGTTGATACAAAATGCTGGCAAACCAGTGATCACCAAAGCGGAATCTATTGCAGTTGCTGAGCAAACTAGCGAGCAAGCATCGGGTTATGTAGTGAGTGATAATGACAATGGTACAAGCCAGTTCTTTACCTTCACTATCCATAAGCCTTCCGCTTTATAATTTTTAGCGAGTAGAATGTAGTGGTTTAATGATCCCGGACACCCAATTAGGTGATAAAGTCACCACAATTAATGAGGTGTTCAATGACAAAACGACAACGACGTACATTTTCTTCTGAGTTCAAAATGGATGCAGCATGCTTGGTTCTTGATCAAGGTTACTCAGTTCCCGAAGCAGCACGCTCAATGAATGTTGGTGAAACGGTTTTACGGCGCTGGATCGAACAGCTTAAGATCGAGCGAGGTGGTATTACCCCAACGGCCAAAGCGCTTACTTCGGAGCAGATAAAAATCCAAGAGTTAGAAGCCCGGATTAATCGACTTGAGAGGGAAAAGTCGATATTAAAAAAGGCCACAGCTCTCTTAATGTCGGACGAGCTCGAACGCTCTCGTTGATTGATCACTTAAGGGAGCATGAATCAGTCAAGTTGTTGTGTGAGCTTTTTGATGTAGCTACATCTTGCTATTACGAGTTTAAACAGCGTAAGCCCGATGCTAATCGTGTTCGGCTTGCTAGCAGGATAAGAGAGCTTTTTAACATTAGTCGTGGCTCTGCTGGAAGTCGCACGATTGTGTCTATGCTTCGCTCTGAAGGCATCAAAATTGGCCGATTTAAAGTACGGAAGTTAATGCATGAGGCCTGTTTAGCAAGTAAACAACCCGGCTCCCATCGATATAAATCGGCTAAAACAGAACGTCCAGACATCCCGAATTTGTTGAAAAGAAAATTCTCGGTAACCATTCCAAATCAAGTTTGGTGTGGTGATATTACTTATATTTGGTCAGGCTCAAGATGGGTATATTTGGCAGTTGTTCTAGACCTTTATAGCCGTCGAGTTGTTGGCTGGGCTCTATCCAACAAACCCGATTCGGCTCTAACAACTAAAGCTTTAGATATGGCTTGGGAACAGCGAGGGCGACCAGATGGTATTATGTTCCACTCAGATCAAGGGGTTCAATACGGGAGTCGCAAGTTCCGTCAAAGACTCTGGCGATATCGAATGGCTCAAAGCATGAGCCGACGTGGAAACTGTTGGGACAATGCGCCGATGGAAAGGTTATTTAGAAGCCTGAAAACAGAATGGATTCCGGCAACTGGTTACATGAACCAAAACCAAGCCCAAAAAGACATCAGCTATTACCTGATGAACTATTACAATCGACAGAGGCCACATCAAGCAAATGATGGGGTTTCGCCGGTTACTGCCGAAAATCGGCTTAAGATAGTGTCCGGTATTTGTTGACCACTACAAAGCTGGATTTGAACGGTGAAGTGAGAGTTTGAGTTAACTTAGACTGTTTTGCTAAAAACATTCGGCTTGATATATCCATAAACAGATCCTTCTATCTAAATATCTTCAAGATTATTGAAGCAAGTATGATGCCAATAGTTAACGTATTGTTTTTATTAGATAACTGCATTTTTATTTAGTGCCTGTCCTTAAATTATGATCTTTATTGGGGTAGAGTGCTCAGACTAAGTGCAGAAATAGCGGCGGTTTAAATCTCTGGTCTATTTGACAAACTATTCGGTGCCTGTCCCTAAATCGTTTATAAGTGCTTTGACGGATAAAGTGGCATTAGATCTTGAATCGACTAAGGTTTTTACAGGTGTTTTAAAAGTGAAGAGTTACTATGCACGAAGATTGGGCTGCGCTAGGCATTGCTACTGTGGGTATTGTCGGTTTAGGTTGTCAATGGTTGGCTTGGCGATTGAAGCTTCCTGCCATTTTGTTCTTGCTGTTAGCTGGGATTATTGCAGGCCCTGTAACTGGTTGGTTTCAACCTCAACAAGTGATTGGTGAGCACTTTTTTGCGTTGGTATCACTGGCGGTCGCGGTCATTTTGTTTGAAGGTAGCTTAACTTTACGCTTTGCTGAAATAAAAGGTGTGAGTAATACAGTATGGTCAATTGTTTCCATTGGGGCATTGATCTCGTGGGCATTAACCAGTATTGCAACTCACTATTTATTGGGGTTTGAATGGTCTTTAGCACTGTTATTTGGCAGCTTAACCGTGGTTACAGGCCCTACGGTGATTGTTCCTTTATTGCGAACCGTCCGTCCCACTTCTCGTTTATCCAATATTTTGCGCTGGGAAGGGATCTTAATTGATCCACTTGGTGCACTTTTTGTCGTCATGGTTTATGAGTTTATTATCTCTAGCAGCTCTTCACAAAGTTTTGAAGTCTTTGGCATTATTTTAGTCATTGGTTTTGGCGTCGGGATTGCAGCGGGTGCTACGATAGCAGCACTGTTGAGACGACGTTGGTTACCTGAATACTTACAACCGTTTGGTGTATTAACTGTGGTATTAGCGGTATTTGCTGTATCCAATTATCTTGAGTCTGAATCGGGACTACTCACGGTAACTGTGATGGGCATATGGCTGGCAAATGCTCGAGATGTCAATATCCAGAGTATTTTGCACTTTAAAGAGCACCTCACGGTTATGTTCATTACCGGCTTATTTATTTTGCTTGCCGCACGTATTGATCTTGAAGATTTTCATGCTTTGGGATGGAGCGCTGTCGTGTTATTTGTGGTTATTCAACTGCTCTCAAGACCGTTATCAATTTTTATTTCTACAGCTCGCAGCAGTTTACATTTCAAAGAAAAGTTGTTTTTGGCATGGGTAGCACCTAGGGGGATTGTGGCCGCTTCTATTTCAGCATTGTTTGCTATTAAGCTTTATGCGTTTGGAGTTGAAGAAGCTAAGTTATTAGTTCCTTTAGTCTTTATGGTCATTATTGGCACCGTTGTTTTACAAAGTGCGACAGCAAGGCCATTGGCAAATTTTCTAAGTGTGGCCGAACGTTCACCGAGAGGGTTTTTAATAATTGGTGCTAATGATGTTGCCCGTGCTATGGCGCTAGCACTTGCAAAATACGATTTACGGGTGGTCGTTACCGATTCAAACTGGGATTACATTAGCCAAGCTAAGATGTCAGGGTTGGAGTTTTATTATGGTAACCCTACGTCCAGTCATGCGGATGAGTATTTAGATCTAATTGGAGTGGGGCATGTGGTTGCTTTGAGCCCTGATAAACATTTTAACATTATGGCATGTATGCAGTATTTGTCTGATTTTGGTGAGAATAGAGTGTTTTGCCTTAAAGATCTAAAAACTGATGATGGAAATAAACATACTGTAAGCAAAGGCTCTTTTGGGCAAATACTGTTTGATGGAAAACACAGTTTTAAAAAGCTCGCGAGTTTAATCAACCAAGGTGCTGAAATTAAACACACTACGCTAAGTGATGCTTTCACGTATAAAGACTATTTAAATCAATACAAAGATGCATTACTACAGCCACTTTTTGTGGTGACTGTCCTTAAAAGGATTCATATGGTCAGTGACAACGCTTCATTTTCACCACAAGCGGGAGAAACGGTAGTCTCACTGATAAAATCAGCGGAATAGATGGTTTTTCTCCTTATTCATTACGCAATGAATAAGGATATGTTTATGAATAAAGCCATTATGGAAAAAATTGTCCATAATGATTGGGTGAAATGAATCTTTTTGATGTACGCAGAACCTCGTAATATGCACGCCATCGACAACGCTTATGAGGAATTTCTACATGTCGCATCCAATCATTAAAGATCTAAACAGCCGTTATACAGCTAAAAAATACGACGCAAATAAACGTATTTCTGCTGAAGATATGGAAGTGCTAAAAGAAGCTATTCGTTTATCTGCATCTTCAATTAATTCACAGCCTTGGAAATTTGTTGTGATTGAAAGTGAAGCAGCTAAGCAGCGTTTTCACGATACTTTTGCCAATATGCACCAATTTAATCAACCACATGCGAAAGAAGCGTCACACATTATCTTGTTTGCACACAATCCCAAATACACCAAAGATGACTACCGAAAAGTGGTAGATGTTGAAGTTAGTTCAGGCCACCTTCCTGCCGACATGTACGACAACATGCTCAACGGTGCATTTGGTTTTGTTGATTTAAATACGGATGAAACAGGCTTTAACGGCAGTTGGACAAAAGCTCAGACCTATATTGCCGTGGGTAACACGTTACACACTTTAGCTCGCATGGGGATAGCCTCTACTCCGATGGAAGGTGTTGACTCAAAACTGATTGGTGAAATATTTGCTGAAGAGCTAGGTGATTATCAATGTGATTTTGCTTTAGCTATTGGCTACCACTTAGATGGCGAGGATTACAATTACGGTAAACCTAAAGCGCGTTTAGCTACTGAAGATGTGATTACAGTTATTTAGTCGTGAGTTGCGAGAGATTTAATAGAGGCTAGGTGTAAACCTAGCCTTTTTCGTGTTTGTAACATCGCCATTATATTGGCTACTTTTTATTGAATTCGGTGCCTGTCCTTAAATCTTGATTTAAAATTTGTGAGTTAGAGCACAGAGACCTTATATACCTATTTAAATAAAAAGCATATTGTATTACAATTATGCGAGTTGCTAGAAGTGTATGGGATTTGCCTGTTTATATAAGGCTTACTCATTGAATTATCGACACTTTTAGTGAAGCCTAAAATTAAACAAAGAGAACATCAATATGTCTAATAAAGTAGCATTTATCTCAGGCGCAACTGGAGGCATCGGCTTTCAAGTTGCAAAACGTCTTGGTCAAGATGGATACACAGTCGTTCTTAACGGCATCGAAGATGACAAAGGCGCAGAGCGTCTAGTTGAGCTTAAAGAAGCTGGTATCAAAGCTGAGTACTACGGTTTTGACGTAACTGATGAGCATGCAGTAACTGCTAACATCAATGCTATTGGCGAAAAATACGGTCAAATCGACGTTGTAGTAAACAACGCTGGTGGCCTAGGTGGTCGTAGCCCAATCGAAGGCATGGAAACTGATTTCTTCCGTAAAGTAATGGCTCTTAACCTTGATAGCGCGTTCTTCGTATCTCGTGCTGCAATCCCATTCTTGAAGAAGTCTGATAATGCATCAATCATCAACTTCACTTCAAACGCTGCTTGGAACGCTGGTGGCCCTGGTGCTGGTATCTACGGTACTTCTAAAGCTGCAGTACACACTCTAACACGTGCGCTAGCTAAAGAACTTGCTCCTGCAAACATCCGTGTTAATGCTGTATCTCCTGGTACTATCGATACTCCATTCCATGCGCAAATCAAAGCGACTAAGCCAGAAGTATTCGCTTCTTGGGCTAACAGCATTATGCTAGGTCGTCTAGGTCAACCAGAAGAAGTTGCATCTGCAATTTCTTTCCTAGTAAGCAAAGATGCTTCGTTCATCACAGCTGAAACGCTACAAATCGGTGGTGGTCAAGCTCTAGGTATTTAATTACCGCTTTAAACTCACAATTAGTTTAATTGCTTGAATTGAAACAGTAGGTCTTGATAAAAGATCTGCTGTTTTTTTTATATGGTTCGATAATTATCAAGGACACACACCGAATAAAAATTAAGTTTTATTTCTGACATCTAAAGCAACGTATATTTGCTTGATACTTATTCGAATGAAATTGGTTGACCTTTTACTTCATGGTTTTGTGTATGCTTGAATTGGTAGCCGATCATTTTAGGAAGGATATATTTTATCCTGCAATTTTTTCTCTTCACATTTAGAGAATAAGAAACTACTTAATTTAACCAATACATATGTATCTTCGATTTACCTAGCAGTAACTTAGCATGTTCAATTTGATATAGCCTCGTACTGATCGCTGTCGTTCGACGACGCTCTAGATGGGTACAGACCTTAATCCAGTGTTGTTGATCAAAGCTAAGTCTTTGTAAGATAGGGGGTAGAGTATGGTCTATAGACGCTTTTCCTTCTCTGAACTCTTGTGCTGTCCAGTCCACTAATTCAATATAATCCATCAGCTTGAATGGAATACCACTTTGAGTTTCATTACTTGAATGACCAATAAACGGGCATAGGTAATTTGGTGAAATGCAGCCATTTCCGAGGGCATCTAACCTAGCCTTGATTGAAGTATATTCAGATGCTTCAGGCATTTTAGCTGTACTTGCTCTGATTGGATTGAGATCGACATAAGCCATTGCGGCTAAAAGTGCTTGGTCATCGAGTAATGCTTGGCTTTTAAAACGACTCTCCCAAAAATGGCCTTTACAGTTGTCTTCTCTGTTAGCTTTACATGCGATTTCAAAATTTAAGTCTTTCATAAACCAACTTAAATCCCATAATCTCTTTCGCCAGAGCTCGATGATTTTGTTGCATTTTTCTTCTTCAGCACGGTTAGTTAGTTCTTTTCTTAACCAGCGTTTTATCAATAAAGGAAGTTTATGATCAAGGCTCCATCTTTCTACAACCTCGAGTTGTGATAAAGCTAATGCTTTGTTTTTATTGATATATAATACCAGATGATAATGATTACTCATAATGGCGTAAGCACAAACGTCGATACAGTAACAGTATGTCAATGCAATAAGCTTTTGCTCGACCCATTGCTTTCTATGATTGTAACAAGTGCGCTTTTTGTAGTCGTGACCGCATAAATAACTTTGTCGGACACATCGAGATACGCAGTGGTAATAAGGAGTAGCGTCAATCGATACTAGTTGTTTGCGTGCAGTGGTCATATTCATCAACTCTTAAAAAATCAGATAGAGTTTATTTAGCCGTTAATGAATAAAAAATCACGGTATTGCGTAGAAAATCATACTGTATTTGGTACTTTTAAAGGATTCATATCAAGATTTGATTAAGGGACTGTCCTTGGAAGGTGTTTCCTAATTTTAGGCAGAAAAAGTGAATGAGATTTAGTGTGTGTCCTTGAATAAGATTGAGTTCAATTCGGTGTGTGTCCCCAAAAAAGGAAAGAGCCACTCAAGACTGAGTGGCTCTTTTAAACAATAACTTAATCGTAAATTGTTGGGATAGGTTGGCGCTTGTGTTGGGTGCGTGTGTAGATGTCGATGATAGTTTGTTTTGCGTCTTCTGCTAGAGGTTTTCCTTCTAGGAAGTTATCAATATCATCGTAGGTAACACTTAGTGCGTCTTCATCGGCTTTTTGTGGGTCAAGTTCTTCAAGATCGGCGGTAGGGACTTTAGTGACCAGTTGCTCTGGTGCACCTAGTGTTTTTGCTAGTTGGCGAACTTGGCGTTTGCTTAGGCCAAATAGAGGGGCAAGATCGCAAGCTCCGTCACCAAATTTGGTGTAAAAACCGGTAATGTTTTCAGCAGAATGATCAGTACCAAGCACTAGGCCGCCAACGTATCCTGCGATTTGGTATTGAGCCTGCATGCGTGCACGTGCTTTTAAATTACCTTTTACGAAGTCAATTTTTTCAGCAGATTCAGGCATTAAACCTGTACCTTCCAGAGCGACAGAAGTGGCTGCGTGCATTCCGTCAACACCTGCTGCAATATTTACGGCAACTGAATGGCTAGGCTTGATAAAAGAGAGCGCAAGTTGCGCCTCATCTTCATCTTTTTGCTCTGCGTACGGTAGACGCACAGCGATAAATTGATACTCTTTTTCAGACTCTTGGTTAAGCTGATCTACCGCAATTTGCGCTAAACGACCACAAGTTGTTGAATCAACACCGCCACTAATACCAAGTACCACTGACTTACAGCCAGCTTCCAGCATTTTCTGCTTGATAAAGTTTACACGTCGTTCAATTTCAAAATCGACGTCGATGCTTGGGAGTACGCGCATTTCTTGGCGAATTTTCTGTTCCATTAGTTAAATGTCCTAAATATTCAAAGGCAACTTTTGATATCATATTGCAAATTCTCATTCGGCTCAATTTTCCAAAGCATAGAGGGCAATAATAATGAAAAAAATAGCGGTATTTGGCAGTGCCTTCAACCCCCCAAGTTATGGTCATTTGAGTGTGATTGAGCGTTTGTCCCATTTTGATCAAGTGTTATTAGTACCCAGTATTGCGCATGCTTGGGGAAAGCAGATGTTAGACTATGCAGAACGCTGCACTATGATTGAAGGCTTTATTAGTGATATACCCTGTCGCAATGTCGCCCTGTCACGTATTGAACAGACATTGAGTGAGCAAGAAGAGGGCAGTATTACCACTTTTCAAGTACTAAGCGCGCTGCAAGCCGAACATACAGGCGCTGAATTAACCTTTGTGATGGGGCCGGATAATTTATTTAGTTTTGCGAAGTTTGCTAAAGCTGAGCAGATAATGAAGCAGTGGAACGTACTGGCATGCCCGGAAACCACCGCTATACGCAGTACTGAAATACGCGAAAAACTTGCACAGCATCAAGATATTAACCATTTGACGACCAAAAGCGTCGTTAAAATATTGCAAAATCAACACTTCTACCGCACAATTTAACATTACTCTGACAGAACTCTCAAAGCAAAAGGACACTTGGATTAAGTGACACGATTAAATGCGACAGTAGCACTGGTATGTGGCACTTTTATGGCAGGAGCTCCTGAGGCTTGTGTTTTTGATCGCGATCCAACAAGAACCATCGTTTTGGTTAATTCTACTTTAGAGCTTTGTGAAGAGATTATCGATACCGTCGATGAAATCGTTGATGATTTATTAGTGACTACGCATTTAAAAGACGAGCCAACCACATTGGATTACTGGTCGAATTGGATGTTGAAAAATGTTGATGATCCCCTGTTAACCCAGCGCATAGAAGAAAGCTTTTTTGGCCTTGGTGTGTACCGTCCTGAAGAAATGACCACCAACGATGCAGACCTTTCGTATGAAGAGATAATTAAAACATACGGGGTTCAATTAAGTGTAGGCATTGGCGAAAAAGACAAACCGCGCGTACGAGTAGATTATCAATGGCATGAACACTTTGAAGATGTGGTTCATGTACAATTAGAAGTGCCGTTCTAAACATTCACTCGTAAGGCCTTTTCTACTAGCCCCACGAGTTTCCTATATCTATTACTACGAAGCCCGGCTTAATTATTCCCCCAAAACTGCCAAGCGAGCCGCTTGATAGCTTTGTTCACTACCAGCAAACAGTCTCTGCGCAATGTCCGCTTCTTTGGTTCCTGATAAGCGCAGCTTTTCCGCTTCTTTCACTCGCATCACCATTTGATATTCAATCGACAGATCTTTACTTGAGCTATCCCATTGATTTAATTTATGACTTAAAGAGGTAGTTTGTAAATTAGGGTTGAGTTCAAGCAGTTCATATTGCATTGCACTGAGCAATACTTGCTGATGTTCTGAAGGATCAGGCACGTTAGCGAGTCGATCAAATAATGCCACAACGAGTTCACTGGCTTTAACGTAACCGGCTTTATTAGGGAAAGGTTTGGTGAGGCGTTGTGAGGCTTCTACCACTTTACAGCGAGTATTAGGGAAGTAACTCAAAGCAGATAAGCAATTGGCGGGTAGCCAAAAGAAATTGCCTTTATCAATGGCATACTCAAGCTTACCCAAACGCACACTGACCAAACCCTCAACCACATAAATAAGTTGGTGCTTAAGCGTCGGCTTTCGTGAGGTTAATGAGAGGTAGTCAAACTGTTTATCTTCAAATTGTATCGCGTAATGCATGGGCAAGTTCAGTGTATGTTGAGCGTTATTTTAATTAGGTTAGCGCGATATGATGTGCTCTGCCAATAGCAACAATGTAAATAAATGGGGAATAATGCGACCTTATATGGTCTGACCTTACAATTTCATGTGCTAACTTGCTGTAAATTGTTTAATAAGCGCGTAAAATCGGCATGATTTTTTGCAAATGATGATGAATATGTCTACTGATAACGATATTTACCAAGAGATTAGACCCTATAACAACGAAGAAATCGCTCCAGCGATCGGTCGCTTAATTAATGACGAAGAATTTATCTCCGCTATTCTTAATCACAAATTCAACAATCACGCAAAATGGTTTCAGGCTCTCATGTCACCACTTGTGAAATTGTATTTGAAAAACCGTTGGGGAAAACTGGACTCTATCGACTCAGTGCAGATCGAGGTGGAAAAATACCTAAAGAAAGCGCTTGATGCCACCACTGATAACGTGAATTTTGACGGTCTTGATAAACTCGATCGAGATACGCCTTACCTGTTCATTTCAAACCACCGTGATATTGCGATGGATCCTGCACTCGTTAATTATGGTCTGCATAACACTCAGCACAAAACCGTTCGTATTGCGATTGGCGATAACTTGTTAAGTAAGCCTTGCGCAACTGAACTAATGAAAGTAAACAAGAGTTTTATCGTTAAACGTTCGGCAAAAGGCCCGCGTGAGATGTTGAAAACATTGGGTTTATTGTCGTCGTATATTAAGCACTCTTTAGAAACGGGCAATTCTATCTGGATTGCACAAAAAGAAGGGCGCGCTAAAGACGGTAATGACTTTACTGATCCGGCAATCATTAAAATGATTCAGCTAGAAGGGCGCAAACGCAAAATGTCTTTCTCTGATTATGTAAAATCATTAAAGATTGTCCCTGTGGCAATCTCTTACGAAATAGACCCTTGCGATATTGCTAAAGCCAATGAGCTGCATCAAAAAGCAACCAAAGGCGAGTATCAAAAGTCAGAGTTTGAAGATATTGAAAGTATCGTGAAAGGCATCACTGGCTACAAAGGAAGAGTGAATGTGAGTTTTGGCGATGTCATTGATAATGACTTAGACACTCCAGAAGCTCTGGCCGATGAGATTGATCGTCAAATCCATGATAACTATAAACTGTTCCCAATTAACTTGTTGGCCGCTGGCGTGGAAGATGACAGCACTATTGACCAAGCCACAAAGGATCAGTTTGCAGAGAAATTGGCACAACTCGAAGAGGGTGCGAAAGCCTTCTTAATTGATGGCTATGCGAATCCAGTGCGAAATCTATCTAAAGACAAGTCTGAGTTGGTTGCTTAACTTTCTTTATACCAATCACACTAAGTAAGTGATCAGATCTAGCGCAGGAAAAATGCTCGAGAACAAGGCAGAATTTTTCGATAAGTAGTTATTCTACAATCAAAAATTCTAACGCCGTTATCGAGCATTTTAACAAGCTAGAATGACCAGTTATTTAGTACGATTGGTATTACTCAATAAGAAGCCAGATAAAGAAAAGGTTGAACTTAGTGATAAGTTCAACCTTTTTAATTCAGATAACCGAATATTAACGAGAAAGAGTACGACTCTTAAGATCGAAGATAAGTTTTTCAGCACTTACTTCAAATTTCAGTTTAGCGTGAAGCTCAAACTGACCATCGTTTTCTACGATTTCAACTTGAGACTCAACCGCAGCATTCACTTCTTTAGCAAGGGCTAAGTAGTTTTGAAACTCAACTTCTACCGCTTCTTTGCTTGAAGAAAATAGTGATACTTCAGAAGTCTCATCACCCACGTTGATAACAAAGCCCATCTCGCCTGCTACACCGCATGCTTCACAAACTTCAGGTTCTTTTGTTACTTTTGACATAGTCAATCTCCTATAACGATTTGTTTCAGTTTACATAGCAATGATGTGATCAGCTACAAAAATATTTGTAAGATCTAAACATTTATTTAATAACGTGTATTGGGAATGTCATTTTGTCATTTGATTGTCAGAATAGAGGGGGATGCATTGAAACTCCATCACGACTATATGAGTATGATCTAAAACAAGATTTACTCTCCAATTATAGGTCGGTGTAATGCCAAAGCGCAGTAAAGAAGATACAGAAATAACCGTAAACATGATTATGGATTCGGTGCTCGAGCAAATGTTGACGATCGGCTACGACCAAATGTCTTATACAACGTTGAGCCAAGTCACGGGTGTATCACGCACTGGTATCAGTCATCATTTTCCTAAAAAAGCGGACTTTGCTTTGAAGCTGGAAAATCGTGTCTTTGATTTGCTGTTAACACACCTTAACTTTGATTCAGGTTTATTAGGTTTTAGCAAAAGCTGGCAAGCGTCATTGCACTCCTCACAATTTCTCGCAATCTTGCGTCTGATGATTCATCACATTACGGTCTGTGATGGGGCGAAAGGGTTCTCCTTGCAAGGAATCCAGCGTCTATTTGCTTTATTACGGGAGCAATATGGTGAGGAAAGTAAAAAAGAGCTTGAGTGGTTGCTAGGACTTGCTGTGATTCGTTTAGCCAATCAATAGTGGCGGAAACGCTCTTTGGCTAAATCTAGCTAAACAATAAAAACCGTATCTATGTATAATGCCAAAGCAATTCTCATCGTATGCAATGATCTGAGTAAACGACCTGAGTAAAAGTTTTAATATGAGTTGCTTATTCAACTCATTGAACTGTGTATAATCGGCCTCTCAAAGGCTAGGTAGCCATTCTCTTTATGTGTATTGCGCTGCTGAAAAAACGGACAATTAATGCAATTACTAACAATAAATAAGGAACAATATCGCGCCCGCTTAAACGTGGTTATTGTTGCTTGTATCGCGGGTTTAACGGCATCAAGCCTAGCGATTTCTCAAACCTTAATTCATTTACTGCCATCTGAGTCAGGCAGCCATTTTCATTGGAATGCACTGGGTGTGGTGGTCAGTGTCGCTCTATTAGGCATTACCTTGCTTAATTTAAAAACTCATCCAAAGATGAAAGAAGTGGTGTATGTATGGGAGCTAAAACATGCACTTAACCTGATTTATCGTAAGAATCGACAATTACTTGAACACGCCAAACAGGGCAATGAGCAGGCGATGCTTGCCTTACAGTTTAGCTACACTGGTTCGCGTCAATTGTGGAAGTTAGACGATAACACCATCACTATGGACAGCCTGCATAAGTCACAAATTCAGCTTGATGCTTGGGTTCGAGAGTATGACGTCCAATTAGACATTACTCAGTATCATGCCAATATTTTAAAAGCGTTTTAGCCGTTTTTTCAGCGAGCGTATATTAAATACCCCTCCTTTTATAACCTAAACATAAAAAGTTTAACACTTGTTCGTAACTTATTTAGAAAAGCATCTAAACTACAGTTAGAAGATTGTATTACAAGGACTTTTTATGAACACTTCTCAGGATTTCTCTAAGCAGGCGATCGATGCTTTTATTAAAATTGTCATCGTCGGCATTTTGCTCTATCTGTGTTTTCAAATATTAAAACCCTTTATATTGTTGGTGGTGTGGGGCGCTATTATTGCTACTGCGCTCTTTCCTCTGGTTAAGGGTATTGAAACCAAGGTGGGGCTATCACAAGGCAAATCAAGTTGGTTGTTGTCACTTATTGGGGTGGCGCTGCTTATCTTGCCATCGTATTTAATTGGGGACAGTCTATTTAGCAGTGCTGGCGATGTGTATGAGCAAGTACAAAGTGGCACACTGCAATTAAAACCGCCGTCAGAAAGTATTCAGGGTTGGCCTATCATCGGTGAGCAGTTATATGCCACTTTACTGGGTTTTTCTGCCAATCTAAGCAAAGCCCTCATTCAACATTCAGAGCATGTAAAAGACATTCTTGGTACTGTGATTTCGACCGTTGGTAGTGTTGGAGGCAGCGTTTTACAATTTACCATCTCTTTGCTGATTGCTGGCGTGTTCATGGCGAATGCGCAGGCTTGCGAAAAGTCATTTCAACAAATATCTGTGCGCCTTGCCGGTGAGTATGGCTCGCAGTTCACACAAATATCGGTGGCGACTGTGCGCAGCGTAGTACAAGGCGTGATTGGTGTTGCCATTACTCAATCACTAATGGCCGGGGTCGGGCTCTATTTTGCTGATATTCCTTTTGCGGGGCTATGGATGTTAGCGGTGCTGATTGTTGCCATTATTCAACTGCCGCCTATTTTAGCGCTAATTCCTGCGCTGTTTTTCGCCTGGACGACCGACACCACCCTAGTAGCAGGAATCTTTACCGTATGGTGCGTGTTAGTCAGTGCCAGTGACGCGATATTAAAACCTATGCTGATGGGGCGAGGGACAGATATTCCCATGCTGGTCATATTGTTAGGCGCCATCGGTGGTATGGCAATGTCGGGCATTGTGGGCTTGTTTGTTGGCGCAGTGGTTCTTGCTGTGACACATCGCTTGTTTGTGGCTTGGTTGGCTCAATCTGAGGTTGAGGTTGAGCAAGACGATAAGGCGCAACTGCAAAAAGAGAAACAGTAATGGCTAAAATGACAGAGCGCGATAATTTTCTATATTTGCTGGTTGCGTTAATCGTTTTACTTGGCGGGTGCGCCATCATGGAGCAGTTTTTTGGCACAGGCCAAAGCGTGATTTTACTGGGGCTGTTGTTTTGCATGTCAGCTTCTATTTTTGGTATTGAAAGCCAAAAAATAAAAACGCGTGGCTGGCTTGGCTTTTTGATTGTATTGGTGATGTTGTCCTCATTAGCCTCAATTTTTGATGCAGCCAATCTTTCCATAGTATCGCTTGTCGCACTGATTATGTTTATTGGTCAATACCTAAAACACGCTACCTTATTGGTTTTAAAAGCGTCCAATATCGATAGAAATCAAATTGTGGGTTCTATCTGCATTTATTTAATGATGGGGCTGTGGTTTACCTTTGTACAATTGTTGCTGTTAGAGCTATTGGGGGGAGGCTTTAATGGCATCGAATATGGGCCATGGCTGGATAATCTGTCCAAAATGATCTATTTCAGCTTCATTACCATGACGTCCGTCGGCTATGGAGCAATTTCTCCTAGTGAGCCACTCACAAGATTTGTTGCATATTTTCAAGCAATTGCGGGAGTATTTTATTTGGCAATACTGGTTTCGAGCTTAGTCAGTGCGGGACTGTCCCAGAAAAGTAGCGCAAGTGATGAATGATATTTAATAAATAGTAAGCAAAGGATAGGTAGGGTCATTGGCTATCAATGACCCTATTTAATACGTTTACTGCACTTGCAGTTCGGTCACTTTAATTTCTGAATTTATGTCACCTAGTGTGGCAAACATAGAGTCTCCAGAGATCATTAAGCTCAAATCGTTAGTGCGTTGTAATCCTGCCACCAATTCTGTAATAGGGGCAAAATCAAATTGCGTTACACTGACTTTAATGTCGCGCAATGCAGATTGATTTTTTGCAAACCAAACATCAGATTTATTTTCATTGAAAGTATAGATGTGTGTCTGTTTAGACTTACGCGCCACTTTTTTCACGCGATCGGCTGATGGTTCACCCACTTCAATCCACGTCAATATATCGCCAATATCAGACAACTCCCAAATATCTGGCTCTTCTTGATCGGACAGACCTTTAGTGAAAGACAGGTTAGGAGTGGCATTGAGACAAAAGGCTAAAATACGAACCAGCATTCTAACTTCATTTTCTGAAGGATGCTTAGCGACAGTGAGGTTGATGTCTTCAAATCGATTGCGATTGGTGTCCGCAATGTTTACACGAAACTTAAAAATAGTGGGTTTGAGCGCCAAAGTGGGAATTCCAGAGAGTAGGAGATAGGCGGTGATTATATAGGTAACGGCAGCTAAAAGTAAGCCAGCATGGAACTGGCTTACTTAGCGCAGTTTATACAGCGCGAATTTGCTCTGCTTGTGGGCCTTTTTGACCTGTAGTAACAACAAATTCTACTTTTTGGCCTTCAGCAAGAGTACGGAAACCGTCGCCTTGGATAGCTGAGAAGTGAGCGAATACGTCTGGACCGTTTTCTTGTTGAATAAAACCAAAACCTTTAGTTTCGTTGAACCATTTTACGGTACCAGTAACTGTGTTAGACATTGTCAGTTTTCCTTTACATTTTAACTAAATTTGGCCTGTTGCGACCATTCTAAGAGCTTGAAAATAGATTGCATTGACCGCTGATGAATACGGCGGTGACAAGTCTCCAACAGTACTTACAACATCAAAAACAAAACTTTTCCTGCTTGATTCAGTGTATAGAGCAGAGTAGATAAGTCAATGAAATCACAGGTAGTTACAAGGGTACAATTTGTAAAATTGTTAGGCGTATTCAACTTTTTATACATGACACTTAAACTTGCCCGTTTTGCAACGCAGTCGTCATCTTTTGCTTGTTGAGTTAGTCTGCTCCTCTGTACAATGTGGCAAAACGAGTAGAGGAATTGATTATGCAAGCAACAGTATCTTGGGTTGAAGATTTCAAATTTATTGGTGAGTCTCAATCGGGTCACTCAGTGGTGTTGGATGGCAGTGGCGGTAAAACAGCGCCAAGCCCAATGGAAATGGTGTTAATTGCTGCTGGTGGTTGTAGCTCTGTCGATGTTGTGGATGGATTAAAAAGTGCAGGGCAGAAGGTGACTGGCTGTGTGGCGAAATTGTCTAGTACTCGTCGCGAGGTAGCGCCAAAATACTTTACCCAAATTAATATTCACTTTGAAGTTTCTGGTGAAGCGCTGGATCCTGCCATTGTGGCGAAAGTGGCGCAAGACTCGCTAGAAAAATATTGTTCAGTATGTTTGATGCTGGATAAGGGCGTGCAAATGACGCACTCTTGGGAAATTGTATAACGCTATTTATTAATTAAGTCGCTATAATCGAAGAAAAAGCCCCGTTCATCGCTGAACGGGGCTTTGTTGGTTTAATCGCTAGCCAAAGCGTTGTTTATTTTGCAGCAGCCTCATCGGTCTGATTTTGATTGTCTGGGCGCTCATCTTCATGATTTTTGTAATAGTATTCCCAGATCTCATATTTTTCGCTGTTAGAGAGCTCACAATAGGTAACACGGTTATTGTTCTCTGTCGCACGCTCAATCTCGTGATTTTGTTGTACACAATACATAGATGCTTTACTGGTAATTGGATCCCAGTCCTTTACCGTGTATTCGTCATCTTTGTTTGCACAGCCTGCAAGCAACACAGTAGCTGTCATCACAGATAATAGGAGGATTTTCTTCATTACTATTGGCTCCAAAGAACTAAATGATTTTATCTTGTTTGATTTAGTGTACGAGATATCCCAATTAATTCAATAGTTAACCAAGTACAACATGTTAAAATAACCCCAATTATTCTTTTGAAAACTAACGTAATGCGCCATTTAACAACCCGAGTACATCCCAGCTTATCTCAACTTGACCAACATACCATCATTCAAAGACAGGCAACCCGAGCGATAGCTTTACGTGGTGAACAAATACTGCTGATGTATACCGAGCGCTATCATGACTACTCATTGCCAGGTGGTGGTCTTGATGAAGGAGAGGATGTTATTGAAGGCTTAGTGCGTGAATTACAAGAAGAAACGGGCGCGCGAAATATTCGCAATATTGCGCCGTTTGGCGTATTTGAAGAGTTTCGTCCGTGGTATAAAGACGATGCGGATGTGATGCACATGCATTCGTATTGTTATACCTGCCAAGTGGATCCAATTTTAGGCACGCCTAACTTTGAAGAGTACGAGATAAATAATGGTATGCAGGCATTATGGGTTAACATTTATGATGCAATTAAGCACAACGAACACACGATTGCCACCAGTGACAAAAAAGGCTTAAGCATTGAACGAGAAACCTTTTTGCTGCACTTAATCGCTCAAGAATGTTTGTGATTTTTTTGTTCAATCAACTCTTTTAACTCGCTGATTTCATTGTGTAAGGTAGCAATATCTTGCTTTAATTCTTGGCGCTCTTTTTGTTCTTGGCGGTTCTCTTGTTGTTCGCCTTCTAGCATAAACCAGTTTGCCACTAAGCCAGTAAAGGTGCCAAATAAGCCAACCCCTGCGGTCATCAATACCGTAGCCACCATGCGGCCAAATGTCGTCACAGGATAATAGTCACCATAACCAACAGTTGTGATGGTGACAAAAGCCCACCACAGCGCATCGCTGGCATTTTGAATGTTGGAATTAGGTAAGCCTCTTTCAAATTGCAAAATCCCAATCGCGCCAAAAATAACCAGTAGCACAGAAACGCTAGCGACAATAGTGAAGGTGCCTTTACGACGGTTATGAAATAGGAAATTAAGAATGACTTTGGTTGAACGTATCGCTCTTAAGATCCTAAAGAAGCGAATCAAATGGATAAATCGGCCGTAGCGTAAGGTATCGACCATAGGTATGCTCGAAAGCAGATCAATCCATCCCCATTTCATAAATGCCAGCTTATTTGGCGCGCGATAGAAGCGTTGGAAAAAATCGACTAGGAAAATCCCACACACAAAGGTATCCACTATGGTCAGTAAATCTAGAATATCATCGGCGAGGTCAAAGGCATTTTCTACAAATAACACTAATAACACATAGATAGACAGAACCAGAGTTAAAAACTGGATGGGGCCCAACTCTCGTTTCGCTTCTTGTAATTTAGGATTCATAATTTACGTTAATTAGTGATCATCGAGGTGCTATTGGTAAGAGCCATTAATAGCGAGGTTGATGTAGGGGATATTTTCTTGCAAGCAATATATCCCAATCGATAAGGGAATTATAGTGCCTAGGCTAGGTTTAGTATTTAGAGTGCGATCACAGAGTAAAACAGACAAATAAATGACTTGTTTAGTGACGGTGTGACTTTTTAAATTGATGATAAATTTAGAGGGATTATGCGATAAATAACAGTAACACTATGAAAAATAGTGACTATTACAAGGAGCGCTAATGTTAAAAACTTGTATGTTCTGTTGTTTGCGTATAGTTTGTATCTCTTGTTTTAATTTTCAGTGAGATGTTGATTTTGGATATTGCCACTTTATGGGTCTTCATTCCTACTTTCTTATTTGTATCCATTACCCCTGGTATGTGCATGACATTAGCACTGGGTTTAGGCATGAGTATTGGCTATAAGCGAACGTTGTGGATGATGCTCGGTGAGGTGCTTGGTGTTGCTGTGGTGGCGATCAGCGCCGTATTGGGTATTGCGGCGATTATGATAAAGATGCCAGCCTTGTTTATGGGCTTTAAAATCGTTGGCGCGGCCTATTTAAGTTATCTCGGCATCCAAATGTGGCGTTCCAAAGGCAAAATGGCGCTCTCTGAGCAAAACCTTGCTTCTTCGGGTGCCAGTAACTACGGCTTAGTGGCGCAAGGCTTTATTACTGCTATTGCCAATCCAAAAGGCTGGGCGTTTATGATTTCGTTATTGCCACCTTTTATCAGCCCTAAGTTTGCGGTTGCCCCTCAACTGGTGATTTTGGTCGGCATTATTATGTTGTCAGAGTTTTTTTGCATGAGCATTTATGCCTCAGGAGGCAAGGGGCTTAGAATGATGTTGGCAAACAGTGACAACGTAAAATTGATGAACCGCATTGCGGGCAGTTTAATGATTGGAGTAGGCATTTGGTTATTTTTAACTTAATTCAAACCCTAAGCGGTATTGCTCAACAAATGTGTGCTTATCCTCCTGCATCGCATAATAAAATATGCTAATTTAATGGCTATACCAGTAGCGAATATCAATTATAGTTATTAATAGATCGTCAATAGCGGCGCATTCTAAGCGGTTATAGCGATCCATTGGTCACTAGGATTGGTTTAAATTAATGTGGAAATAAAGATGTCTTCTTCAGATTTTACAGGTAGTAGTGCTGCCTATGCTCGCAAAGAGTCCGGCTATCGTGATAAAGCACTGAAACTTTATCCTTGGGTGTGTGGTAATTGCGCTCGTGAATTTGTTTATTCGAACTTGCGCGAATTAACCGTTCATCACAAAGATCACGACCATACCAATAACCCAGAAGATGGAAGTAACTGGGAACTGCTTTGTTTGTATTGTCATGATCATGAGCACTCAAAATATACCGATCATGAACGTTATGGCGTCGATCCTGTGGCTCGCGCTGATGATCATCAAGTGGCGACTCATAACCCGTTTGCTGACTTAGCAAAAATGATGAAAAAATAGCGCTATAGATGGAATAAGAAAATGGATTCAATAAAAAACGGCCATGTGTGATGCACATGGCCGTTTTTCTATCAATTCTAGTGAGTCTCTTACTATCTATATAAGTATTACAACTCGTCGACGTAATTTCTCAGCTCTTGTTTGATTTCATCACTGGCAAAGCTTTGGTCTACGCTGTTTAAATAGATAGACACATAGTCTTTTTGTGAAAGATAAAACTGTTCACACACTTTTTGCACTTCTTGAGTCATGGTGGTATTGGATACTGTTCTGTTATCCGTATTAATAGTGACTGCCAGACCTTGCTTATAAAAGCGCTTAGCAGGGTGTGACTCAATATCTTGTACCGCTTTGGTTTGCACATTACTGCTAGGACAAGTCTCCAAGCCCACATTGCCATTGCGTACGGCTTTAAAACCACCTGAATGATCAATGATATGGATGCCATGTCCAATGCGTTCTGCTTTTAAAAGCTCAACCGCATCTTGTACATTTTGCCCATTACCTTGTTCGCCGGCATGTATGGTGACGTGAAACCCTTTTTTACGTGCATACTTGGCTTCTTTTACAAAGTCATGGCAAAAACCTGCCGCTTCAGCACCTGCAAGATCAAACGCAACAACGCCTTTAGTTAAGTATTTAGCACCTTCATCGATAACCAGCTGAATGTCGTCTTTTGGCATGGTGCGTAGAATACACAGGATGTAGTTACCACGAATATCATAATCAAGCTCTGCACGTTTCATACCTTTCACGACAGATGAAATGATTTGCTTAACGGTTAACCCTTTTGCTGTATGCAATAGGGGAGCAAATCTCAGTTCAAGGTATTTAACGTTTTCTTTGGCCGCATCTTCAAACACTTCATATGAGATTCGTTCAAGTGCTTTTTCAGTTTGCATCACTTGTAGAGGCAGCTCAAAGCGAGTCAGATACTCTTTTAGATCAACACACGTTTCCGGTGCAATCATCAAGTTTCGGATCACCTCGACGTCTTGGCTAGGTAATTCGATGTTTTGACCTTCTGCTAGGTCAATGATCGTTTCTGGTCGAACACTGCCGTCTAAATGGCAATGTAGGTCAATTTTTGGCAGAGAGCAAAAATCCATAAGTCGTCACCTTTATTAAGAGACAGGAATAAATAAAGACAATGAATTCATAATCAAAGGTTATTGGCCTTTGGTAGAGACTCCCACACCGTATCAGAGGGATTATATGAAGCTCGATTGCGAGCTGATTTTAGCAACACAAACGCCTTGTTACAAACTGTAAAGAGTAGGAAAAATGGGAATTTATTATGAATCAATTACTTATTTGTAGTTTTGTATGACAACTACCCAAAGAGGGGTATATTTGGTCGAAATTGATCTAGATCAATTTTGCAATGCCGTTCCTACATACAATCGCGCAAGTTTTGTAAATTTTAAAGCCTAAAGGAATCCGCTATGAGCAAGATGAAGCTAGTTATCATCGGGAACGGCATGGTTGGACATCGTTATATTGAAGATCTGGTAGAAAAAACAGATGTTTCAAATATGGATATTACCGTGTTCTGTGAAGAGCCCCGTATTGCCTATGATCGAGTCCACCTTTCTTCGTATTTTTCTCACCATACCGCTGAAGAGCTTTCTCTTGTTAAAGAAGGTTTTTATGAAAAACACGGCATTAACGTTTTAATAGGTGAACGTGCCATTAATGTTAACCGTGAAAACCGTATTGTACATTCTAGTACAGGTCGTGAAATTGCCTATGACAAATTGGTGATGGCAACCGGTTCTTACCCATTTGTACCGCCTATCAAAGGTAACGAAAGCAAAGACTGCTTTGTTTATCGCACTATCGAAGATTTAAAATCCATTGAAGCAACAGCCAAAAACAGCACAGTAGGTGTGGTTGTCGGTGGTGGTTTGCTTGGGCTTGAAGCGGCAGGTGCACTGCGCGCATTGGGCGTGGAAACTCACGTGGTTGAATTTGCGCCAAAACTGATGGCTGAACAACTTGACCAAGCCGGTGGCAATCAACTGCGCCAGAAGATTGAGCGTATGGGCGTGAATGTTCACACCAGCAAAAATACCCTTGAAATTGCCCCTGACGGTAAAGAGTTGCGTAACGTTATGCGTTTTGCAGACGGCAGTGAACTTGAAACTGACTTTATTGTGTTCTCAGCGGGTATTCGTCCGCAAGACAAACTGGCGCGTCAAATGGCGTTAGATATCGCGCCTCGTGGCGGTATTGCGATCAACAACCATTGCCAAACTTCAGATGACAATATCTATGCTATCGGTGAATGTGCGTCGTGGAATCAACATTTCTACGGGCTAGTTGCGCCGGGTTACAAAATGGCAACCGTAGCGGTGGATCATATTATCGGCAATGAAAGCCAGTTTGAAGGCGCTGACATGAGTGCGAAATTGAAGCTGCTTGGTGTAAAAGTAGGTTCAATTGGTGACGCAAATGGTCGTACTCCTGGTTGTAAGAGCTTTGTTTATCAAAATGAAGAGCTAGAAGTCTACAAGCGTTTGATAGTTTCTGAAGATGGCAAGAAACTGCTTGGCGCCGTTATGGTCGGTGATACCTCTGACTATGGCGATTTGTTGCAGCTGATGCTTAATGAAATTGAGCTTCCAGAACACCCAGATGCCTTGATTCTTCCTGCACACGCAGGCGCAGAAAAACCGACTCTTGGGGCAGACGCTCTGCCAGAAAGTGCGGTAATTTGTTCTTGTTTTGATGTGACTAAAGGCCAAATCGCAAAAGCGGTAGCCGATGGTCATCATACAGTGGCAGATATTAAAGCTGTGACTAACGCGGGCACAGGTTGTGGCGGCTGTATTCCTCTTGTGACGTCGGTACTTAATGCTGAGCTTGCTAAAGCGGGCGTGGAAGTGAAAAGCGATGTTTGTGAGCACTTTGCGTATTCGCGACAAGAGCTATTCCACCTTATTCGCATTGAAGAGATCAAAACCTTTGATGAGCTATTAGAGAAGTACGGTAAAGGTTATGGCTGTGAAGTGTGTAAACCTTTAGTGGGCTCTATCTTAGCGTCTTGTTGGGGCGAGCATATTCTTAAGCCGCAACTGGTTAAGCTGCACGATACCAACGATAACTTCCTCGGTAACATCCAAAAAGACGGTACTTACTCTGTTATCCCGCGTATGGCCGGTGGTGAAGTGACTCCGCAAGCCTTGGCGGCCCTAGCAAATGTGGCGGCTGAATACGACTTATACACCAAAGTGACTGGCGCACAGCGCATTGGTTTATTTGGCGCGCAAAAAGACGATCTTCCGGCTATTTGGCGCAAGCTGATTGAAGCGGGCTTTGAAACAGGCCAAGCGTACGCGAAAGCGCTGCGTATGGCGAAAACCTGTGTTGGCTCTACTTGGTGTCGTTACGGCGTGCAAGATTCAGTGGGCCTTGGCTCTATGATTGAGAATCGCTATAAGGGCATTCGTACGCCACATAAGATGAAGTTTGGCGTATCGGGTTGTACTCGTGAATGTGCCGAAGCACAAGGTAAAGATTTAGGCATTATTGCCACTGATGCGGGCTGGAATATGTACGTATGTGGTAATGGCGGCATGAAACCTCGTCATGCTGATTTACTGGCAACCGACCTTGATCAAGAAACCCTGATCAAATACATCGACCGCTTCATGATGTTCTACATTCGCACAGCTGCGCCACTGCAACGCACGTCAGTGTGGCTTGAAAATCTAGAAGGTGGCGTTGACTACTTACGTGACGTGATTGTGGAAGACAAGCTTAACATCAATGCTCAGCTTGAAGCTGATGTGGCAAAACTTGTTGAAGAATATCGTTGTGAGTGGACTGACGCTATCAATGATGAGCTACAACTGACTCGTTTCTCGCACTTTATTAACTCAGATCTTCGTGATGATAACGTTGTCTTTGTCGATGCACGTGAGCAACACCGTCCTGCGACTTTCACGGAAAAACATCCTGAAGCCAAAGGCGACATCTTTCACGAAGCGATTATTGATTAATAAAGGGAGTCCACAATGAGTTACCAATCGATCTGTAATATCGACGACATTGTACCGGGAACAGGCGTTTGCGCGTTAGTTGATGGTCAACAAGTTGCGGTATTTAGACCTTCACATGAAGAGAAGGTGTTTGCTATTTCAAATACTGACCCTTTTGCTCAATCAAATGTGCTTTCTCGCGGATTAATCGTAGAGCACAAAGAAGAGCTTTGGGTAGCAAGTCCGTTAAAGAAACAACGCTTTAACTTAAGCACTGGCGCATGCATGGAAGATGAGCGTTTTAACGTTCGCGCTTTCAAAGCACGCGTAATTAAAGGTGCGGTTGAAATTTCTGCATAAGAGATTTAATAGCGAAAAGGTTCCTCGTCTTGTCTTTTTCAAGGTAAGAGCAGGGAGCCTTTGACTATTCAATTTTAACTTTTATATGGATAGCAAAATGAATGATTTAAAACCTGCAGAATTTGTGCAAACGATGGTGGATGTTGGTGAAGCCAAGGTAAAAACCAGCGCAAGGGATCTAATTCTTCGTGGCATTATGGCGGGCATTATCTTGTCTATCGCCGTTGTGGTTGCCATTACCGCAATTGTACAAACTGGCGTTGGTGTAGTGGGCGCACTGGTCTTCCCTGTGGGTTTCTGTATTTTAAGCTTGATGGGCTACGATTTGGTTACGGGCGCTTTTGGTTTAGCACCATTGGCTAAATTTGATAATCGTAAAGGCGTAACTTGGGGCAAAATATTACGTTGCTGGGGGCTTGTCGGTTTTGGTAACCTTATTGGTTCACTGATTGTGGCTTACCTAATTGCAGTATCGCTTACTGCCAACTTTTCTATCGAACCTAATGCGGTCGCACAAAAATTTATCGCCGCTTCTACAGCGCGTACCGTTGGTTTTGAAAACATGGGTGTAGATGGGTGGATCACCTGTTTTGTACGCGGTATTTTCTGTAACTTAATGGTGTGTCTTGGAGTTATTGGCAACATGACGGCACGTACTGTGGCAGGTAAAGTGGTCGCCATGTGGTTACCTATCTTTATCTTCTTTGCCTTAGTATTTGAGCATACTGTTGTAAACATGTTCCTATTCCCACTAGGGATGATGCTAGGTGCTGATTTTGGCATTGCAACTTGGCTGAACTTTAACCTTATTCCTACCATTTTAGGTAACATTGTGGGTGGTTTATTCTTCACCTGTGTACCGCTTTACCTTACTCACATTAAAACAGCGCCAGCAATTGAAGCGCAACAAGAGAAAGCAGTAAAAGCAACGGCTTAAGTTCAAAACGACCTTATCGTGTCAGGCGGTAAGGTCATTATTTATAACAAGTGATCGGCTCTTTTTTGAGGTCACTTCTTATAAATAATATTTGTGAGCTTTACGATGACATGTAAACCAACCTCAATAAATCCAATGGGATTTGTCTCTCTGGTCGGCGCTGGCCCCGGTGACCCAGATCTATTAACGGTAAAAGCCCTACGTTTAATTCAACAAGCCGATGTGGTTGTTTACGACCGTTTGGTGTCAGAAGAGATCATGGCGCTGGTTAACGTCGATGCTCGTCGTATTTACGTGGGCAAACAGCTTAATCATCACTGTGTGCCACAAGATCAAATCAACCAAGTATTAGTTGAGCACGCTAAGCAAAATAAGCATGTGGTGCGTCTAAAGGGCGGCGATCCCTTCATTTTTGGGCGTGGCGGAGAAGAATTAGAGAAGTTAGCGCAAGAACAGATCCCATTTGAAGTGGTGCCTGGCATTACGGCTGCTGCTGGATGCACGGCTTATGCGGGGATCCCTCTGACTCATCGCGATCATGCACAAAGTGTGCATTTTATAACAGGTCACTTAAAAAAAGAGGGTATGGATATTGACTGGGCAAGTCTATCCAAAGGCAATACCACCTTAGTGTTTTACATGGGACTTAAAGAGAGCGCTAATATTCAGCACAAACTGATCAATGCAGGTCTTTCTGAGCGCACTTGCGTTGCCATTATTGAGCGTGGCACAACAGCGCAACAGCGAGTACTGACTGGACAATTAAGTGAGTTGTCCAGTATTGCTGAGCAGGCGATTAGCCCATCTTTAATTGTGGTGGGTAGTGTAACTAGTTTGCATTCTCAACTAGGTTGGTTTAACGGATCATAGATAAAGTAAAAGGGATCACTTTATCTATGATTTGGTGAATTAAAGCTCTTCTTATACTAGCTTGTCGCATAGAGTTAATTAGGTTTATTGTTTTTAGGTTAATTAACGTCAGCCACCTTATTTTATGTCATTAAATCATGCATATAAAATCGCTTTTTGTTACGTTATTTTCAGCTTTAGTTGTGAACTAAGTAGGGTTTTTGGGGTTTTATGGTATAAAAACACCGAAAACTATCCATTGTTACTATAACAAGTTGTAATATAAAGCTTCAGGAGAACCTTCAAAGTAATACATTGCTTTAGCAGGGAAAGCTAAATATGAAAAAACCTTCTCTGAGGGTGACACCATTCTCAGGAACTCTAGTGTATTTTCTAGGGTTAGTACTAGTGATAACACTGTCTACTTATCAAGGATATTCGGCGTCTGTCCCACAAGCGTCCTTCTTTGTACATAGTTGGAAGTGGCTGGTCAGCATCCTCTTTTGTTGGGGACTATTACTGATCTTCTTTACTAGTGCGAGACAAACCCTTCGAGCTATTTGGGCATTGGTTGCCATTATAGCGGCATTAGGGATTGGCTGTTTTGCCGGTTCGCACACCAAAGAACCTATTCGCGACGAGCCTATACGCTCCCTGACTGCGCTAACTTCGGTTGCGCAAAATACCCCTGAACCGATTGTGCTGCCACAACCAACGGAATTGAGCCCAAGCTTTCAGCAAGCAGTTATGGAGTCAGGTTGGTACTCTATTTTAGATCTTTCGCGTCTACAAAATGATCGTAACCTTATCGAAAGTTACGCCATTATTAAGGATACCCGTTCGGTTATTTTTGATCACTTGCTAAAAACACAACAAAAAGTGCATGATCTTGAGCAAGAGCTTTATGAGCACGAAGCCAGTGCCGAAATTGAAGCAAGCTATATTGATGCGCAGATTTTGTATGCCAAACAGCAAAAGAAATTATGGGAATCAGAGCTATCCGCCATCAATGAAGTACAAAGTATTATTCAAATGCTTGATGCCAATCGCGATGGTTGGGTCATACAAGATGGCGCTATCGTCTTTTTCTCTCATTTAGATACCCGACAATTCACCGACATCACCGCAAGAATCCAAGCGATTGCGATGCATCAGAAGAAGTTAATTGAAGCTAAAAATTAACGATGACAACGGTTTAGCTCTTTGCTTCCAATATATCATTTTCCCTAATGCTACTTTGTTTTACTCGATCAATTAACCCCTGATTGAGCACAGCTTTATTAGCTGCATTAGGGAGAGGACTATTATACCCATCATAAGAGAACCATTGTGGAAAAGGGTATCGTAATTCGATAGGTATAATTAGGCTATCGAAACCATATTTAGTAATTTACCTTACATATACAGCAAGATATAAGCACGTTCGTTGCTAAGTTCGTTAGTATCTGCTCTGGAGCTTATGAGGCTGTGTATAGGTTACAGCTAAACTATTCGAAGGTAGTACACTCGTACAGACAGCTCTGCGTTATCGTTTGGTACGCTTCCTCTACTGAGTTCCTCTTTATCAATCTCCTATTATCATTGGCTACGGGCGTTTCGATTTGTGACAAGCCAGTCTACACAGAGCTGGTGCATTTAAACCAAGTTCACCACAACCGCTATAGTGTTTAGAGTAAGTGCTAATGACGCACGATAGAGCTTATATCTGTTGATCAATAGGTTCTAGATTCAGTGTGTGTCCTTAATAATTTGCTCAATAGTTTTAGTGCAAATTTCAAGACCTGACCCCCATTTTTATATTAGGAGCTTAGTTATGACTCTGGAAGTTAAACAGCAAATCGGGAATATTGCCTTGGTCGTAGAGAGTTATGACGATGCGATTGAGTTTTATACTACAAAACTCAATTTTACTTTGCTGGAAGATACAGACCTTGGCGGAGGAAAGCGTTGGGTTCAAGTCTCACCCCCAAACTCTAATGGAACCAATTTATTATTGGTGCAAGCCAGTACGGAAAAACAAAAACAGGCAGTTGGAAATCAAACGGGTGGGCGAGTGTTCTTGTTTTTGCAGACTAATGATTTCTGGCGAGACTATAACCAAATGAAATCGAGCGGGGTTAAATTCAATGAACAGCCCCGTACAGAGAGTTATGGAACCGTAGCGGTATTTGAAGATTTATATGGCAATAAATGGGAATTACTACAACTAAATTGAATGCTTAAATTCGGTGTGTGTCCCTAAAAGTTTTCGGGTGTATTTCTAATATTAAGCATCCAATTTCAACTCTTAGGGCATGCAAATTTCAAGACCTGACCCCGCAAATATCTTGTGAATTTTTGTCTTTTTTTATATTTCCATAAAAGTCTAAAATTTCATCATATAACACTTGTGTCATATATAATTTTAGTAAATCTATAAAATACAGTGCTTATGGTGGTGTCACAAATTAATACACTATTTTACGCTTTATGTTTTTTTAGGAAAATTTATTGACCATTATCAATTTTTTTAGAGTGTAGATACGCATAATACCGCCTAAAGGGCATTTCTATATGCTGTTGTTAACTAAAAAAGAGGTGGTTATGACTCAGCCGTTTGATAAAGACGTTAAAGTCGGAATTGGTAGTTACGTGGCGTTAGCTTTTGCTGTCGTGTTCTTTTCTGGATTCATGCAATCAAGTGAGTGGTATGGGGTTTTTGACTTTACAACTCTAAATGGTTCTTTTGGTAAGGTTGCTTATGCTGTATCCGACACGGCAGATGGTGTGCAAGCTGCTACAACGTCTTTGCGTGGTAAAGGTGGTAGTGGTGCTCGTGACGGTTTCATTTTCGCATTAACTCTTATCCCAACCGTGATGTTTGCTCTAGGTATGATCAACGTTCTTGAGCATTACGGTGCACTTAACGCAGCTCGTCGATTATTGACTCCTCTTCTTCGTCCATTAATTGGTATCCCAGGTAACTCGGGCCTAGCACTGATTGCTTCTTTGCA
Organism: Vibrio neonatus; assembly: GCF_024346975.1. Lineage (NCBI taxonomy): Bacteria > Pseudomonadati > Pseudomonadota > Gammaproteobacteria > Vibrionales > Vibrionaceae > Vibrio > Vibrio neonatus. Next base: position 688,744 of record NZ_AP024886.1, read on the forward strand.
AAGTACCGATGCGGGTGCGGCAATGACTCGCCAGTTAAAAGATGAAAAGCATTTAACCAAGCGTGAAACTGACATCTTTACCATGTTCCAATTTACTGCAGGTGCTGCAATTGTGAACTTCTTCTCATCAGGTGCTGTACTGTTTACTTTGACCACCCCAGATGGCTCGATTGCAGTTCCATCGTCGATTGGTCTGGCTGTAATTGTGATGTTTGCCTTCAAGTTTATTGGTGCAAACTTGTTCCGTGTTTATCTAAACATTACCGAAGGTAAAGAAGGTCAAGACAACGAGAAGAAAGACAAACAAGACAAAACATTGACTGAGGAGACAGCATAATGAGCGAAGTCAAAGCGAAAAAACCTATGGTGACAGATATTTTTGTTGAGGGTGCTAAAAAAGGCTGGGTTATCGCAACTACCTCAACAGTTCCAAATGTTTTAATGGCATTTGTTATCATCAAAGCATTGCAAATTACTGGTGCTCTAGATCTTATGGGTTCTATCTTTGCTCCTGTGATGGCTGTTTTTGGTCTACCGGGCGAAGCTGCTGCTGTGTTAATTGGTGCTTGGATGTCAATGGGCGGCGCTGTGGGCGTGGTTATTACTTTGTTTGACCAAGGTATTTTGAACGGTGTTCATATTGCGATTCTAGCTCCTGCTATTTACCTTATGGGCTCACAAGTTCAGTATATGGGTCGCATCATGGGACCAATTGGCACAGAAGCTCGTTATATTCCGGTGATGATTGCTATCTCAATCATGAACGCATTTGGCGCTATGTTTGTCATGAATATGATTCTTTAAGGACTCGCGATGAACTTTTCCCTAAACGAATATCTAGAAGAGCTTCGCCCTTTAATTGATGTAGATTGCGGTACTTATACCGTTGCCGGTATTGAGGTGATTGCGAACCTCATGGCTGAAAAATATCAATCAATGCCGGGCTGGACAGTTAAGCGTATTGACTGTGGTAAAGCGGGTGTAGGGCTTGAAATTCGTAACCAACCTGACGCTGATCATATCGATGTGATGATGATGGGGCACATGGATACGGTTTTCCCTGTTGGCACAGTTGCTGAACGTCCAATGTCTTTGGATGCAGAAAAAGCTTATGGCCCAGGTGTTTCTGACATGAAATCGGGTTTGCTGAATGTGGTATACGCATTACGCAATCTAGATCAAGCTGTGTTAGATAAACTATCTATCTGCATCTGCATGAACCCAGACGAAGAAACCGGTTCTATGGATTCGGTTGATTGGATTCAAGCGACAGCTAAAAAAGCTCGCAATGTGTTAGTGATTGAAGCGGCGCGCGCGGACGGTGGCCTAGTTAAAGCTCGTAAAGGCATGGCACATTACAAAATTACCGTCAATGGTAAAGCGGCTCACGCTGGCAACGAGCCAGAAAAAGGCCGCAGTGCGATTACTGAATTGGCCAACTGGATTTTAGCAATCAATGCGATGACCAACTTTGAGTCAGGCACAACGCTAAATGTCGGTGTCGTTTCTGGTGGTGCTGGGGCGAATATCGTGCCTGATCTTGCTACCGCTATTGTTGACGTTCGTTTTTGGGATAATGCGGAATACGATCAAATTGATGCTCGTCTTCAACAAATGATCGAAACCCCATTTGTTGAAGACGTCACGATTGCTATCGAACGTGAAGCCTACAAACCGTCTATGGTACCTTCAGAACTCACTGAGCCATTAATGGCAATGGTGCAAGAGTCGGCTGATGAGCTAGATATCGATATCAACTGGAAAGAGGTCGGTGGCGGCTCAGATGCTAACAACACAGCTATCTTAGGTGTGCCAACACTCGATGGCTTGGGCCCTATTGGTGCAGGCTTCCACAGCGCTGATGAATATCTGTTGCTTGAGTCGATTGAACCACGCATCAAATTGCTAATGAGTGTGCTGACTAAGCTCGCTAAATAAGTTCATTTCTTAGCTCTAACTAAAAGCCGCGAGTATAGTTACTCGCGGCTTTGTTGTTTTTTATTGATAGAAAACATGCCTGTCACTTTCGAGGACAGGCACTAAACCTAACCATAGATTCTCAATGAGGTTTTAAGGACAGGCACCAATATTAATCTGAAAATATATAATCTAATCAATAGCTAACGATATCTGCGATAGTTTTTAAATTTTTATTCAATAGTCATAACTATTTTCCCTACGTGATTCTTTTCTTGGAATACGGTTTGCGCGGTATGAATCTTGTGAAGTGGGAAGGTTTTGGCGACTAAAGGTTTAATGTGGCCTTTTTCGATGTGCGTGATGAGATTTTTAAATACTTGAGGCTCTAAGATCGTACAGCCAAAAAAGCTAAGATCTTTGAGGTACAAGGTGCGTACATCCAAATTTACCATAGCGCCGCCGATAGCTCCGGATACTGCGTAGCGTCCGTGGGGGCGTAATACTTCTAGATATTGTGACCACTGTTCGCCTGCCACTAAATCAATGACAACGTCTACGCTATTTTCACCGAGTGCTTCTACTAACTGACAATTTCTTGCCAATACTTCATTTGCACCGAGCGCTAACATCTGTGAGTTTTTGTTTGGGCTATTGATCGCAATAACGTATGCTCCGCGAGCTTTTGCTAGCTGAATGGCCGCTGATCCTACGCCACCAGAGGCGCCGGATATCAATACGCGATCGTCCTTGGTTACATTTGAACGTGTTAACATGTTTTCCGCAGTAGAATATGAGCAAGGAAAAGAGGCGAGCTCTATATCGGTGAGTTCTGATTCAATTCGGTAAGCATGTGCTGATGAAACAACAGTATATTGAGCAAAGCCACCGTTACATTCAGAACCGAAGTACCAAGGCTTAGTGAGTTTTTGCCCATTTAGCTCTGTTAGGCAAGGTTCAACTAATACGCGTTCACCAATGCGTTGCTTGCTAATTTGGCTTCCCACTGCAACGATTTCACCGCAAACATCTGCGCCTTGGATTCTAGGGAATTGCAGTGCATTGCCACTCCAACTAGCATCACCGCTATTTTCAGTTTTAGAGTACCAGCCAATACGAGTATTGATGTCTGTATTGTTAACGCCAGCAGCCATTACGCGGATCAACACTTCATTATCTTGTACTTGTGGAACTGCAATATCTTCACAGTATTGCAAAACGTCAAGGTCACCATGACCCGTTAAAACAACACCTTTCATTGTGCAAGGAATCTTAGTCATGCTTGTTTCTCTTTTAATAGGGTTAAAATAGCCAGATGTGCCGATTGTATGGCTTCATCACCTAAAACGGGCCAAGCACTTGATACGCCTTCGTGCAGTAAAAATAACTGCGTCGCCAAATCTGGGCGTAAGCTCTGTTTTCCCAGAAATTGTCGAACATCTTCTTTATGCATTTTTACTGTTTTATTGATGACATCATGATTTGGAAATGCCGCAAGAGCATTAGTAGACATACATCCATGAGGTGCATTGTGTTGCATCCAATATTTGAGTTTATTGAATATATGTATCACTGCATCCTTGCTAGGTTTCGGCGAATCTTCAAGTAAATAAGCAAGATAGCGCTGATGTCGATGCTCTAATGCTGCGACGATCATCTCTTCTTTTGATGGGTAGTGTTTGTAGAGGGTGCGTAAACTGACGCCGCACGCTTCTTTTAAAATAGCGACACTTGGCTCAGCAAACCCTAGCTCACTAAAGGCTTGTTCTAAACTGGCTGCGATGTGATCTTTTAACATAGATTCTTTTCTTTACCCTAAGGGTAGAATGATTGCTCTACCTCTAGGGTAGAGTGTTTGTTCTACCTCTGTCAATAAATTTCGTTTTTCGACAAAGCGTGCCATCAATGAAAGATAAATCGAACAACTAGGGTCTTTAAATAAACAGTCAGCAGAAGGAGTCTCAGATGCGGTTTATTATATCGGCGCTATTTTACCCCTTAGTCATGCAAATAATGATGCTAGGCACAGCTAATGCGAAAAGCGATTATCAGGTGTGGTCGCATCAAGGAAAGCCGGCGCGCATTATTGAGCTTTTTACCTCGGAAGGCTGTTCGAGCTGTCCACCAGCGGATGCGTATTTGTCGCAATTTTCTACTAGTGAGGATTTGTGGCAGGGGATTATTCCCTTGGCCTACCATGTTGATTATTGGGATTATATTGGTTGGAAAGATCGCTTTGCTCATCCCTCTTTTAGTCAAAAACAACGTCTTTATCGCAGCTATGGGGTGGTTGCGAGTGTCTATACGCCGGGTTTTGTAGTGGATGGCAAAGAGTGGCGAGGTTTTTTCAATCCACTTAATCGCACTCTGCCACAAGCGACAGGGTTATCTGCTGTTAGAGCGTCGTAATGATAATTACAGTGTCACGTTTTTAGGCGAGGGGACTTATACCGCTCAAATCGCATGGCTGGCGATGAATGAGAAAACATCGGTTAAAAATGGCGAAAATAGGGGTAAAATCTTACATCATGACTTTATTGTGCTGGAACAACAAATAGAAGGTCAGCAAGCTCAAGGTCAATCGCAGTGGACGTTTTCGCCTAATGATGAAGAGAATAATGCAGAGATTGACGCTGTAGCCGTTTGGCTGAGCAAACCGGGAGAGTTTGCTCCTTATCAAACGGTTGCTGGTTGGGTTCGATAGACTCGTTGAAATAGATTTGTTGCATTTATGACATTGTTTTGTCTTGTTAGTTTGTTACAGTGGTAAAAACACCTAATTTAAAGAGAGCAGACGGATGCAGCCAAAATTTGAAAAGTATCAAGGCCTTATTTTTGATATGGATGGAACTCTTATCGACACTATGCCCGCGCATGTGGCGGCTTGGCAGAAAACAGCCGATGAATTTGGTTTCGATTTTGATCCTACTTGGCTACATAGTTTAGGTGGCATGCCTAGCCATAAAATCGTGTTAGAGGTGAATCGTCGTTTTGGTTTAGAACTCGATCCTGTTCTGGTCTCTGGCTTTAAAATGCAGCAGTTTGCTCAAAGCGAAGTAAAAGGTGAGTTGATTGCGATCACCCATCAAGTGCTGTTAGATAATATGGATGACAAGAAAGTGGCTATCGGCACGGGCGCGCAGCAACAAGGGGCGCACGAGCTGCTAAAATCACGTGGCGTATTTGATTATTTTGATGCAGTTGTCACTGCCACTGAGGTTAATAACCATAAGCCGTTTCCGGATACGTTTTTATTGGCCGCAGAGCAGATAAAGTGTGAACCAAGTCAGTGCGTTGTCTTTGAAGATACGCTGTTAGGTTTACAAGCGGCACATGCTGCAGGAATGGATTGCTATTTAGTGACTAAGAGCGGCTTTGTATTTAAACCGGTGACTGAAGCGGCATTTACTGAATAAACTGCTGTGCTTGGCAATGTATCGGTAATGTAAGTGCCGATATGTAACTGAGCGAAAAACAAAAAGGACTTCTGTGAGGAAGTCCTTTTTTAATGCCTATTAATTATTAGCTATCAATTAATACAGCTGCGACTATTTAATATTCAGTAGCTCAACATCAAAAATAAGGGTTGCCGAACCCGGAATTGGGCCTGTGCCGCTTTTGCCATAAGCAAGGTTGCTAGGAATATAGAAGCGGAATTTGTCACCCACCACCATTAATTGTAAGCCTTCTTGCCAGCCGTGAATCACGCGATTAAGTGGAAATTCAATCGGTTCATTACGCTCAATCGTACTGTCAAATACGGTGCCGTCGATCAGTGTGCCGTGGTAGTGCACTTTGACTATGCTGGTCGGTTGTGGGTGGATCTCACCATCACCTTTGACCAATACTTCGTATTGCAGGCCGCTGTCTGTAGTGACTACGCCTTCACGTTGTCCGTTTTCTTGCAAAAATGCCTGACCAATAGCGATGTTTTCTTTACCTGTTTTATGATTGGTCCAAACGCGGTAAATCATGAATGAAGCCAATAGCACGACTATGGCAGGAATGAGAAACTTAGACATGTGAGGCATTATCCTTTAGAAATTAAGAAGTTAATTGTGTTGGCAATCGATTGAACATCATCATGAGCCGACGTGATCACCATATATTTACCGTTAATGATAAAGGTAGGTACTGAATTAATCATGCCTTTACCGGTAATATCGGCTGCGTTTGTGACTTCAGCGAACAGTTTTTCTTTCTGCGCTTGGTTTAGATCATAAGGTGAGGTCATGCCTTTGTTGTGAAATGCGTCCTCTAATTTTTGTTTTCTCTGATCAGAGGTTAAATCGTCACTGGCATGATAGAGGTTAAATAGCTCTGTCATCATCTCTTGATCAGGCTTACCCGAATCAGATTGCATGGCAGCAGCATAATAGAACATGGCCGCAGCTTGTGCGCTTTCGTTGAAGGTAACGTGAACTTTACCGATAGGTTGTCCAATGCCTTGTTCTATTTCAGGTAGAAATTTTTCCATTTGTAGGCAGTGCCCACAAGTTAAGGAAAAGACCTCGACTACAGGTTCTTGTATCAAGCTACTGATGTCGTTAGGCAGTTCAGAATATTGCTTGTTTAATTCTGGTGTTTGATTTTCACTGCAGGCCGTCAGTAAAACCAAAGAAGCAAACAGCAGGCTAAGTGTTTTGATTATTTTTATCATAGTCTGTTAAGTCTTTATTGTAGGGTGGGTTGGATGGGCGATAGAGACTATCGCCTTTAAAGTTATTTGCTTATCTGTCCCAGTACGCTTCCTCTAGGCTGTCTTCTCGCTCTGGCAGTGTTTTTGAAAGACGAGGAGAATGTTGAGTGAGCAATTCATAGCTGACACGGTTTGCGTATTTGCAAATTTGTGATAAAGATGAATAGGTTAAATACGGCGCATGATGCTTTTGTGACACCGGCACATTTCTTTTATGGTAAGTATTAGCCGCAATATCATGCAGCAGCGCAGATAACGCGCCATCGCCCGCGCCATTGGTATTTTTAATCTCTAGCGGGCCGCCTAAATACGGTGAAATGTGCGAATAAATGCGTAGCGGATCTTGGCAGTCGCTAAAGCGCATAGGGCGGCTGTACTCAAATTTATTAAACTCAGGAATGTTTCCTGGCAATAAAATTGACTCTGTTGTGCGTTTACGATCGTTTTCAGTGTAACCCGCCATATACAGGCCAACAGATCCCGCAGTGCACAATACTAAGTCTGCCCATTGTAAGGTTTTGTCTGCCGCTAACAGAGGATCAGATTCACCAGTTAAGGCTTCACCTTCTTCTTCATTCATCGCCACTATGGTGACATTGGCTTTGATAAATTGTTGCCACCAATCGCTGTTGCCTTCGATAACGTATTTGGTACCTAAGGTTAAAACCACCGGAACATTCTGCGCTTTAGCAAGTTCAACCGCTCGTTGCACCGCTTTTGGCATTGGATCTTCAGGTTTACCACGCATTAAGTAAGAAGAGACAACCAGCGCACTGGCTTTTTCAAACACATGTTCAGGGATGCTTTCTGGAAGCAGTTGATTCATGTGCCCTTCATTGATTGCAAAGGTGCGCTCGCCATCATCGGAGATCAAGGTGTAGCAACGACCAATAGGGCCGTCTACTTTTTGCAGGTGATTTAGGTTTACTCTAGAAGAAGTTCGACATAAATAGCGATAGGCATAACTGCCAACATCAATGTTCTTCGACATCACGCCCAGTAACACGGATTTACTGTCGGCTAATACGGAATAATTGTGCAAGGTATTGCCAATGGTATCGCCAGGATGTTCATGGGTAATGAGCTCTTTTTCTACCAATTCTTGATAAAGAGCGTCCGCCACTTCTTGCTCAACCACTAAAGAATGGCCTTTGCTCAAAGAGTATCTTGCCAAAAAGTCATCACTTACGCGCGCTTCAATATCTACAATCGTTTGTCCCACACCCACAATGGTTGGTCTTGATAACTTAGGGGTTTGACGGATCTGATTTACTAGTGGATCGCGAGAATGGATCGGGAAGTAATGCTTTGACTTTCTTTGACCTGGAAACTTCATAAATTCGTAATATAAAATATAGATATGCGGAGTATATCACATAGGATACCCCGCACTTATCTATAACTGGCTAATTTATAGGCAGTTAAACCTGCATAAATGAGCCTTATACTAATCACACTAAGTAAGTGATCAGAACTAGCGCAGGAAAAACGCTCGAGAACAAGGCAGAATTTTTCGATAAGTAGTTATTCTACAATCAAAAATTCTAACGCCGTTATCGAGTATTTTAACAAGCTAGAATGACTCGTTATTTAGTACGATTAGTATTAGTAGGACACATCGCTATTTTTCGCAGTGGCATCACCGACCGTCATAGGTTTGCTTGGCTCGGCAGCGCTACTTTGACTTGGTGATACTGGTGTTGGCGCTGTGCCTGCAGAATATTGATAGGCCGCCGTGCCCCACAATGGAACCGTTGATAGGCTGTGTTTATAACTGCCAGAAGTCTCTTTAGTAGAGTAGGACACATACATTAAGGTTTGTGAACTCTTATCCAAGATACGACGAATTTTCATCGTTTTAAAGAAGACACTTTTTGATTTCTGAAAAACGATTTCTCCAGATTTTGATGTATCAATTTTGGCAATCATATCTGCGGTAATTTCGCCGGTTTGTCGGCAAGAGATAGCTGAATCAGAAGGATCGGCAAGATCCAGATTGGCTTCAATGCTCGCCACATGACAGGTGACACCTGTGACAATAGGGTCAATTAAAATATCAATTTTAATATCTTTAGTGGTAAAAAGACCAAGCGAGACATCACCCACTTCGTTTCTGTCACATCCAGCAAGAGCGAGTGCAAGCAGTGGAGCTAAAAGAGCAATTTTCTTCATTGCGGTTTTCCGAGAAATTATACAGCCGATTAAGTAAATTAGAGTCTAACACATACCGTCAGTCTTGTTTAAATAAGCGTTTGTTTGATAAAGAATTGTTCAGGCGTTGTTCCAGGTGTATCCTTTAATCAAATTTCAAAACGAGCGCCATTATGAGTATTGAGAAGTCAGAATCTAACATTGAACAACTGCAACAACTAAAGAATCAGTGGCTTTTTTCTCAGGTGGACGTGGACTTTCCTACACGTGAAAGCGTATTGGGAAAGGCGTGTTATCTTGATCTCATTGAAGCGCAAAATAGTATTCAAGCAATTGAGCGAGCAAAGATTGAAGCGCAATCTGCAAGTGCACAATTAGAGTGGATAAAGGCCGACTTTCATAAATTGACGGTGCTCTTTTCACAATTCTTTGCCAGCCATAGTCAGGTTCCCGTGGCATCGAAAGAGTATCTACAAGAGTTCTTTGCGCAGATTATTTTAGATGAACAAGCCCCGCATTCTTTGTGCTTGGGTTTCTCTGGTACTGAGGTGGCAGGTGTGGCCATTGTTTCTATAGCTGAAGATCCTCAATCTCAGGTAAGTGTACTGATCTCAGATTTGTTGATTGATGACGCGTTAGACAGCCACGCTGAAGTTTCATCGATACTCAATATTTTTTCCACTGAGTTAGCTAAAGTTGAGCTTAATCAATGCATTTATGTGCACAGAGCGACATGTATAAAGTGATCTGAGTCTGTAAATGAAAAACTTATTATGCCTTAGCTAACAGTAAGTAAAATCGCCTTTTCCCACCGGACAAATTGTTGGCTATAAAGGAACATATAATCAGTAAGATGCTATGGATAGGCAATCAATGAAATGTGTGATTTTTGACTGTGAAGGGACGTTAGTTGATAGCGAAAAGCTATGTTGCCAAGCTTTGGTGAGTGTATTTAATAGCTTTGGCGCGCAATTGAGTATGGAAGAGACGCTCAAGCATTTTAACGGTGGCAAGCTCACTGATATTTTAATGGAAACCTCTGAGCGATTGGGCGTTAAAGCCGATATTGATGAATTGGCAATGATGTACCGTGAGAAAAGTAAGGTACTTTTTCAAGATCAATTAAACCCTTCTAAAAATGCCATCATGGTATTAGACAAGCTCAAACAAAAGGGCATTGAAGTGTGCGTCGTGTCAAACGGCCCGCTGAGTAAATTAGAATATAAATTAGAAATCAGTGGCTTAGCCGGTTATTTTAAAGATGCAATGTTCAGCGCCTTTGAAGCGAATAGCTGGAAGCCCGATCCTGATTTGATCCAATACGCCGCAATGGGCATGGGGTTTCAAGGTAAAGACTGCTTATTTGTTGATGACACCCTGCAAGGGGTGCGTGCAGGTTTGGCGGCCAACATTACCACCTTACATTATCGTCCCAATCACTTATCACCAAAATCGACCGAAGAAGGCGCGATCAGTATTCATGATTTAAGCGAAATTTTGCAATTTTGTACTGCAGACTCAATTAATTAGCACTTGATTGAGTACTTTATTTAGGGCTTAGCGTTCCTGTTTAAGTCGAGTATACTCAGTTAAAATTTAACTGAGGTTTCCTACCTATAATGAATCAGCCTACGCCTAAAAACCAAGTGGCTATTTTTGCGGACGTGCAGAATATCTACTACACCACTCGCGACGCTTATCGTCGAAACTTTGACTACAACGCGTTTTGGGCATTGGCGATGGAATATGGGGATATCGTTTCTGCACATGCCTACGCAATTGCCAGCCAAGATCCTAAGCAACGACAATTTCATCATATCCTTAGAGGGATTGGCTTTCAGGTAAAATTAAAGCCTTATATTCAGCGTGCCGATGGCAGTGCAAAAGGAGATTGGGATGTTGGGATCACCATAGATATTATGGAAAAAGCCCGCGACGTCGATACCATCATTTTACTCTCTGGCGATGGTGATTTTGAATTGTTAGTAAAGCACGTTGCGCAGTGTTACAACTGTAAGGTGATTGTATTGGGCGTACCACAACTGACCGCCAATGGCTTGATTGAGGTAGCAAGTGAATTTATTCCAATTAAAGATGGGCTTTTGAGGTAGGGTTATTTGCGCTAGAGCTATTTGAAACAGCTGTTGTGTAATAGAACTCTTTATAATACAGCGCAAAATAACCAGAGCGCCCGCCAAGGAATACACGGACGAATACCGCTAAATACACTTACGCATGTTTAGCGTAAGTCAGGCGCTCTGCTAGGTAATCTTTAATCTTCTTTTTGTTCTGACTGCGCGGCAGTTTCAGTAGTGCTTTGGTCTGCTTGCACTTCTGTAGCTTGCGCTGCTTCTTGTTCCATCTTCGCCCGTTCACTTTTTGAAATGTACTTTGGCTTGTTTGAAGTGTGCAGTTTAGAGTTCTGCTTCTTTATTTTCTTCTTTAGGATCTGGTTGATCTTCTTCTTACGGTTCATTTTTTAACCTTAATTCGCATGACGGCGCTAAGACTAACATAAACGGTTAATGCGCGCTGTAAATTGGTGAAAGAAGGTGAAATTTGTCTTTGGGCTTAGGGAGTGAGCCGTTAAAACCTTTGTACCTCGGTCACGGTTTACGAAAAACAAAATACACGGCAGCTGCAATTACTTTCGCATTTTGGCAATGAACGTATACTCTTAAAATACATAACAAAATTCATTAGAAGCAGGCTATATGACGAAAACGTATGCAGAAATTTCAGGCTGGGGAAAATGCTTACCACCAACAGTATTGAGTAATGATGATCTGGGTACATTTTTAGATACCTCAGATGAATGGATAAAGCCTAGAACAGGAATATCGGCGCGCAGAATTAGTCATGTACAAACCTCAGACTTGGCCACAGTTGCGGCGCAAAGAGCGATGGATTGTGCTGGTATTGAGCCAAGTGATTTGGATCTTATTATTGTCGCGACTTGCTCTCCTGACACGCTCATTCCCAATATTGCATCTAAAGTACAAAATAATTTATCGGCATTTAAAGCCGCCGCCTTTGATTTAAACGCGGCTTGTACCGGCTTTGTGTACGGCTTAGAGACTGCAACGCGCATGATTCAAGCGGGTAGTTATCAGCATGTATTGGTGATTGGCGCAGAGAGACTGAGCTTTTTCATTGATTGGACACAGCGCGACACCGCGGTGTTATTTGGTGATGGCGCAGGTGCGGTGGTGCTGTCAAAAACTGAGCAAGAAGTCGGATTACTGCAAAGCAAACTAGGTTGTGATTCTGAAGGGCGTGACATCTTAGCGGTGCCAAGCTTTGGCACATCTATGCAAAGATTCGCCGCCGATAATGGCTATTTCACCTTTAACTTTGTGGGGCGTGAGATCTTTAAACGCGCGGTCAAAGGCATGGGCAGTGCCGCACATCACGTATTAAACGAAGCGCAGTTATCGACCTCTGCTATTGACGTGGTGATTCCGCATCAAGCCAATGTGCGCATTATCCAAACTTTGTGCGATATGGCAGGGATTGAGCAAGAAAAAGCGTTTATCAACATCCAAAATTACGGAAACACGTCAGCGGCGACTGTGCCGATTGCTCTGTGTGAAGCTGCCGAGCAAGGCGTGATAAAGCCGGGCTGTGAAATATTAACTGCCGCCTTTGGCGCTGGATTGACTTGGGGAGCAGGGCGTATTCGTTGGGGTCAGCGAGTCACGCCAATAAAACAGAGCGATGCAACGCTGCCTGAGTGTGAACAAACGGCGTTACAGCTGCTAGAGCAAGCCATTTTGCATTGTAAGAACAATCCCAATAGAGGTTAATCGGCTCTCGCTGTATTCACCTTATTCCCTATCTCTGTTTATCTTGCGATAGCATTCAGCAACGCCTGTTGAATGCTATCGCTAGTGTTTTAAGCCATAGAGCAGGACAGGCCACTTCCTTCCCAGCCCCTTATTTCATTGCTTCCTTCGCTAATTTTAGTCAGTCCCAAAATGCTCATCATTGCGCGATCAATGTTATGCAATGAGTTGCGAGTGATTTGTGCAATATAAAAATGTGACCCACTTCTCAGGCTATTTGTTTGCTAACGTAACGCGCGTGCTAGAAGACTTTTCTACCACCAAGACCTAGCTTTGCTGGTTTAGATATTCTAACCGTTTTAGAGATAAACATTTTGCAAACAATATCGAAAACACCAACACCAGAGAAGAAGCTCATTCGCTCTCAGGTATTTAACGTAACAACGATTACGTTCTTTGGGCAGTTCGCCTCTTACTCCATCATGTCAATTTTCATTCTATTCCTAACCTTGCCAATGGCGCGTGATGGGCTAGGGATGACAGAGAAAGAAGCGTACGAATTCATGGGTGTAACCCAAGCTATCGGTTATATGATGCCAATTATTGGCGGTTATGTTATCGATAAATATCTCGGTATTCGCCGTGGTATTACTTGGGGTGTATGTTTAGTCGCACTGGCTTATTTGATTATTTATATCGGCAGCTCCAACGTACACACGCTAGGCACACGTGCCTTTATTATGGCGTATGCGCTGCTTCCTGCTATCAACTCATTGGTAGCATCGCCGACTTCTGCACTTGTGAGTCGCATTTATAAAGGCGATGATGCAGGCAGTAAATCAGGCATGACCTTTTACTATATGGCAATTAACGTAGGCTCACTTATTGGTATTGGTCTGGCGCCAATGCTAATGGACAGTCCTTACGGCGTCATGTCTGTGTTAGCGTTAGTGGTTTTAGGTAAATCAGCCGCCGCAATTAACTTCATTGTTAAACGCAACATCTACACCAATGTAATTGATGATCTGGATAAGCAACCAATGACGATTGGGCGTTTAATTCCAGTGGTATCTTACATCGTTGTAGGTTACGCGATTGCGTATTACTCATACCTTAATCCGCACGTAAGTACCTATTTGATTGGTATTGGTTGTACTGCTGGTATTTTGGCGTTTTGTATTCGTACTATGTTGCTAAAAGGTGTGGACCGCACTAAACAATTAATTGCCGCATTTTTGATCTTGGTCGCGATTGTATTCTTCGTATTATACAACCAAATGGCCACCACAATGATCATGTTTACTAAGAACAATACGGACTTTTCCTTGTTCGGTATTATTCTGTCTCCAGCTCAGTTCCAGTTGATTAACCCATTGGTTATCTTAGCTATTGGTTCGCAATTGCCTAAGTTCTACAACCGCTTTGTTCGCTTTAGTATTCCTTATCAATTCGCTGTAGGCGTGGTGCTTTCGGGTCTGTCTATGCTTGCGCTTTGGTATGGAGCATCAACCGGTTACGAAACAGGGATTGCTAGCGCAAACTATGTAGGTCTTTCATACCTAATCGTAACCATTGCTGAACTGTTTGTGAGTGCGGTAGGTCTGTCTATGATTGGTCTCTATTGTCACCCTAAAATGATTGCCTTTGCGATGGGCGCTTGGTACTTAGCTTCTTCTATGTCGAACCTGATCTCTGGTCAGTTAGGTAAGATCGTTGCGATTCCACAAGGTGGCGAAGACAAAATTGCAAGTATCCACGCTTACGGTGATTACTTCTACTCTATGGGTTGGAGCGCTGTGATTGTAGGTGGCGCTCTGTGTGCAGTGATGTACATGTTGCACCGCTCACTGGCTAAAAAAGGCATTACTGTCGCTTAATGTGGATTTTCTCTTATTAAGGGAAACCTTAGTGGAATAGAAAAAATGGCAGCTTAGACCAAGGTCAGCTGCCATTTTTTATGTCGTCAATTTGCTACCTTCACTTGCGCCTTTTAGCTTTGTTTGAGCGCGGCAATAATAGGGTCATCTTTTGCTTTCATAACGCTAGGATTGACGCCGTAATGACGAGTGGTAAAGGTAAAATCTTGTCCTTTAGTATCGATATTATTTTTGGCAGAGTCTCCACAGTTAAAAGAGACAGTGATCGTGCCGTCTTGGTTGGTATCCCAAGTATTTGAGCTAATGTGACGTACGCCTTCCATTAGGTATTTGTCAGAATCATAGGCGGTAATCGAGGTGAAAAATTTATTTTGTGGATCGTTAAAGGTTGCGCTGTAACAGACGTTGGCTTTTAACTTAGCGCTGTTGGCGTATTTGTTCCCCACAAAAGCCTCTGGGCTTGCGCCGCCCCAGCCAGCTGCGTTTTCTAGGTTCCACTGATGCAAGTCAGTGACTTGTTCACTGGTGCGAGGGAAGGTATAGGTGAATTTATCCATAGAGTTGACCTCTTTGGTGTAGTTTTGCACCCAAGTTTCCACTTCGTCATAGTTATACGGCTGAACTTGGTAATCTGTGGCAAAGTTAAAATCAGCGACATTGACCTTGTCTAATTGTTCAACCGCGTGCTGGATACCTTTTTCCGTGCCTGAGCGATAAATCAACATCGCATACTCTGACTCAACAGTAAGTTCATACACACCATCTTCAACCACATAGTGCTGCCCATGACCACGCTCGGTCACCACTTGCACGGCTAAATAGTTGTCTGTCTCTGGTATCGAAAAGCTCACCTTGCCATTTTCGGCTTTAACGATAGCCACGCCATATAAGGTATCGTCGTTCATCTGCACTGTTGGCGCCGCTTTGCCGCGTGGAGGCAGGTTCTGCATGATCACAAATTGAGAGTTCGCTCTTTTGCTTGTCCAGTTACGATAATTACGTGCGGTCTCAGCGTGCGAGAAGTTGTCCGCGGTGATGGTGAGTGTTTGTGCTTTTGAACTGTGCGTATTTTCAGCTGCCATCACGTTTGGTGCTAGCGATACTGCAGTAAGCACGGCGGTAGCGAGTACTACATGAGAAGAAAGTGCACGAGAAATAAATTTATTTGGGCGAGCGTTAAGCATGGTTGTAACCTCTAAAGTGAAAACAGAAAAGATGCGTTTTTAAGTCAATAAAACAATCGGTGAGTCACAAGCTCCGTTTGTCACTGTGTTGCTTTAAAGAGACTTTAAGAGGGTTTAGAAGGAATTTGAAATGACGTTAATCAATAGCAGATATTCGATATGTGGATATGGGCTTGAAATCAATGACCTAGGAGTGAACTCCTAGGTCATAAAACAATTAGGCGGTGGCGATTTTGTAGGTGCGATAGCCACCGAGCAAGTTTTTCGCTTTATAGCCATTATTGACTAGCTGGCGATAGGCAACGTTGCCACGCAGGCCAACTTGACAATAAATGATGATCTCTTTGTCTTTTGGCAATTCATGCATGCGTTGACGCAGTTGATCAACAGGAATATTGATATCCCCTGCAATATGATTGCCGTTTTTGCGCTCAGCTGGGTTTCGCACATCAAGCAGTAACTGCTCATCAGTTAAGTGTGCAATTTCATTAAAGTGAATAGGGGTTGCGTCGCCCTCTATGATGTTGTTTGCCACAAAAGCAGCTTGGTTAATGACGTCTTTAGCACTGCCAAAAGGTGGCGCATAGGTGAGCTCTAAATGTTGCAGTTGCTGTACGCTCATGCCTGCGCGTTGAGCGACCGCCATTACATCAATACGTTTATCCACGCCGTCTTTGCCCACCGCTTGCGCGCCGAAAATTTTGCCTGATTGTGGGTCAAACAACATTTTAAAGGAGACGGTTTCCGCCCCCGGATAGTAGCTAGCATGACTTGCTGTATGCACATACACTTTTTCATAAGCTGTGCCGCTTTGCTGCAATTGTTTTTCGTTCATGCCGGTTGAGGCAACGGCTAAGTCAAACACCTTACATATGGCGGTGCCTTGCGTGCCTTGATAGCTTTGCTCTCTACCTAGCATATTATCTGCGGCCATGCGCCCTTGACGATTAGCCGGACCTGCAAGGGGTACAAGGGTGGGGTTACCTGTGACAAAATCTTGCTCTTCAACTGCGTCTCCCACAGCGTATATAGAAGGGTCGCTGGTCTGCATTTGTGCATTGGTGTAGATACCGCCAGTAGCGCCGATGCGAAGCCCTGCTTGTTTAGCGAGCTGAGTTTCGGGGCGGACGCCAATCGCCATGATCAAAATATCGGTATCAAGGGACTCACCATTGCTGAGCTGAAGTTTTAGTGATTCGCTGTTTTGATGATGAAGGTGCTCGACCGATTGCAAGGCCACGCCAAGTTTAAGATCGATACCTTTATTGCGGATCTCTTCATGGACAAAGCCTGCCATTTCGCGATCTACTGGCGTCATTACTTGCTCGGCCATTTCAATTAAACTGGTTTTGATGCCAAGTTGCTGGAATGCTTCCATCACTTCAAGGCCGATGAATCCGCCGCCGACCACAGTGGCGTGCTTGGGTTTATTACTGCGTAGCGTATTTAAAATACGATCCATATCGGGAATATTACGCAAGGAGTGGGTGAGAGGGTTATCAAGCCCTGCAATAGGCGGAATTATTGGCGCAGCACCGGGACTAAGCAGTAGGAAATCGTAGCGTTCGGTATATTCACTGCTATCGATGAGATTTTTAACCGTGACGCTTTTTGCTTGGCGATCAATGGCAATCACTTCGTTCATCACGCGCACATCAACATTAAAGCGAGCTAAAAAACTGTCCGGTGTTTGCAGTAACAGTTTACTTCGATCCTTGATGTCACCACCAATATGGTAGGGTAGACCACAGTTGGCAAAGGAAACAAATTCGCCCCGTTCAAACATGATGATTTCTGCGTCTTCACTTAAACGACGTGCACGAGCCGCCGCTGATGCACCACCTGCTACGCCACCGACGATGAGAATTTTAGTCATTGCTATCACTCCAAACTTAGGGTTGATTAATGTTGTGTAGTTATAATATAAGTTAATTCTAATATTAGTCCAGCTAAATTCGCAATTACTTATTTAGGGTTGACTAATATAAGGAATTAACTAGACTAATCCAATGTTGCTATCCAACCCTAAGCTGAGTTTATCGTATGAATATAGAAGATAAATTAACCTCAGAGGCCACCTCAATGAAAGTGCTCAAAAGCAAAGCGGACAATGTCGCGTCTGTGCTAAAAGTGCTTTCACATAGTGAGCGTTTGATGGTGCTGTGTCAGTTGATGGAAGGGGAAAAACAGGTCGCTGACTTGCAAAATGGCTCTTTGCTACATCAATCTGCACTCTCTCAACACCTTAAAGTGTTACGAGATAATGAGCTTGTACAAATAAGAAAAGAATCGCAAAAAGTGTTCTACTCACTAAAGAATAAACAGGTAGAGCAACTCATTACATCCTTATATCAAATCTACTGTCGTTAGGGAGAAAATTGTGGAATTTACTGTGCCTTGGGCTTCATTGTTTGGCGGTATGCTGTTAGGTGTATCCGCTTCGATATTGCTGTTATTTAACGGGAAAATAGCAGGAATTAGCGGCATTGTGTCTGGTTTGTTAAAAAACAAAACTGGTGATAAAGGTTGGCGCTGGCTATTTGTATTGGGCATGATTGCGGGTGGATTACTAGGGACAACGGCGTTTGGCGCCATGATCCCAATCAGCTATGACAGTCAGTTGTGGGTGCTATTGCTCGGCGGTTTGCTGGTGGGGTTAGGCACTAAAATTGGCAATGGCTGCACATCAGGCCACGGCATTTGTGGCATTGGTCGTTTATCTAAACGTTCGCTAGTGGCGACCTGTGTCTTTATGCTGGCAGCGGGTGTTACCGTGTTTGTTCGTTTGCATTTGTTGGGGTAGATCATGTTTAAAATAGTGTCTTTAATCGCTGGCGTGTTGTTTGGTTTAGGTATGGCGGTATCCGGTATGGTCGATCCGGTTAAAGTGATTGGATTTTTAGATGTAGCGGGCAATTGGGACCCAAGTTTAGCCTTTGTTATGGGCGGTGCGCTTAGCGTATTTTTGCCGGTCTATCTTCTAGTGATAAAGAAACGAGAAAAATCAGTGCTTGGTTTGAGCTTTTCGTTAGCCACTAACAACGCCATTGATAAACGCTTGCTCACTGGTGCGAGTATTTTTGGCGTTGGTTGGGGATTAGTGGGGATTTGCCCTGGACCGGTTATTTCATCATTAGGCAGTGGCAATATTCAGGCAGTGTTGTTTGTGGTTGCAATGCTAACAGGGTTTGCCTTTGGTGACAGGGTCACTAAATTAAAGTGAATAATGCTAGACGCACATCAATGGCGAGACTGAGTAGTGAGCCTTGAAAATGTGAAATAAAACGTTTATTAGACAACAGCTTATGATCCTTGAGTCACACATCAAACACTACTTATGCTAAATTACCGCCTAGAAATATGATATGCGGAAAGTAGACATATCCTGATGTGTAGAGGGTTTTATGAAGTGGGATCAACACCAAAGGTTTAGGCTAATAGAGTTAATTGCCTATTGGGAAGGTCGCTTAACGACCAAGCATTTGTGTGAAAGTTTTGGTATTGGTCGTCAGCAAGCCTCAAGGGATATCAATTTTTATATCCAACATATCTCTAAAACCAATCTTATTTATGACAGCAGTCTGAAAGGCTATGTGCCCAGCGAGTGTTTTTCTGCCAAGTTTATTACTGGTCATGCTCAAGAGTTTTTGAATCTGTTGGCAAGTCAGGAAGCCAATGCCAATATCTTCGCGCCGATGGAGTTTACGGGCGGAGCGGCATGTTCGTTGCCTATCCCTGTGCGCGAAGTCAATGCTGAACATGTACGGAAAATTTTGCTAGCCGCAAAAGGGGAGCTAAGGCTAGAGATCGCCTATCGCTCTATGAGCCAACCCGTTGCCGAAAAACGTGTCATCACGCCTCATTCTATTGTGTGTACGCCATTGCGCTGGCACGTTCGTGCCTATTGTGAAAAAAATCAACAGTACCGAGATTTCATTTTAAGTCGATTTGAAGGGACATTGACGCTTCTTGATGGATCACCATATAACAAACAACAGGACACTCAGTGGCAACGCAGTGTCGATATTGTATTTGCGCCCGATCCGCGTCTTTCAGATAAGCAAAAAGCGATCATTCAATATGAATATGACATGCAACAGGGCACATTTACTGTGCCATGTCGTGTGGCGCTGCTTCGCTATACCTTGTATGCGCTGAATGTATACCTAGATTATGAGGACACGCTTGTCGGTCGCCAGCAATTGATTGTGGTGAATCGCGATGAGATCCTTCGGCATATGGGTTAGCGTATTTTTATCTTCTTTCACATCACTTGTATAAACGCCCTGTAAACAAAATAGGGCGCACTTGCTAGCCTCTATTTAATCCGGCAAAGAAAATTAATCCAGCAAAGAAAACGACACAGGACAGTGATCGCTAAGCTGGTAGTTCAGCACATCTTGCTTAGCATACACATTCTGCTTCGGCAGCGAATAGCTTAAATCCGAACTGACGATGATGTGATCAATCAAGCTTCTAAATCTATGGGTTTGATTTGGGTTACGGTTTGAGCGTATTTCACATTTAGCTTGGCTGGTTTTACTGGCAAGTTGCGCTTTGTGGGTGTGTTGGGTGAGGGTTTTCCACAACCAGTCGCCTTTATAAGCAAGGTTATGATTGAAATCCCCCAAAATAATATAAGGCTGCCCGTGACTTTCTCGTTGTACTATCCATTGGTTTAATTTTTGTGCTTGCTTTTGCACTATGTCGCAAGAGCGATTGCGGTTCTTCTTGCCCTGACAACCTGCTTTGAGATGCACTGAGAGCAGGTGAATGCTTGTAGGTGCTTTCGCGGATGAAATTGCTGATCTGATTTCGATATAGGTAGCAAATCGCAGTTTACCGCCTCGCTCCACATTTAAATCTAGGTCGGGGTGTTCAACTACATTGAGATCTTTTTTAAAGGCAACTCCAGTGTACTGATTGATATCACTAAATTGCTTGGCGGAGTGTTTGGCAAGCGCACGCTCAGAAAGCAGCACAGTATATTGCGAATCCACTACGCGCTGAATGGCCTCAATACTGTCGACTTCTTGAAAAGCGAGCAGATCGGGCTCGATGTTTTGCAGGTAACGAGAGAGGGTGGAAAAGTCACTTTTGTCACGCTGACTCTCCGCAAACTGTGGATAACTTTGCGTAGAAAGCCAAGCTAAATTCCAAGTGGTTAATTTTAAACCGGCCGCATAAGCACCTGCGGGCACACAGAATAGAAGCAATATATGGCAAGTAAATGCAAGCGCTTTTTTTCTAATTATTTTTTTCAAAAGTTGTTGTTCCCGTTCATCGCCCATCTCAAAAGCACTTTAAAAATTGCAACCCAAACTAAAAAAAAAATACGTTTTTTTTTGTTCTGTGAGTGGAGTAATTTACACGTAAAAGATCGTTCCTAAAATAGTAGACTCGACCTTTATCTTGATCTAGATCAATAAAAATAAGTGGCGCATCTCGTTAAATACGCCCACAATATGTAGTGTCGAATATTCAATTAAATACCCTATATAGTGTATCTGTGTATATACTGTGGGTAAGGAGAAATTGTGAAACCAGTTGTTTTAAAAAGAGACGGTTCTCTTGCCCCTTTCGCCAAAGATCGCATCGTCGCGGCTATCAAAAGTGCAGGATCAGATGTTGATCAAAGCTTGTCTGATTATGCTGAAGACGTAGCAGAACAGGTTGAGGGACAACTGGCGGGTAGCCAAGAAGTGGATATCCAGCAAATCCAAACGTTAGTCGAAAATGAACTGATGCAGGGTCCATATAAAGGACTGGCTCGTTCTTATATCGAGTATCGCCATGATCGCGATAAAGCGAGAGAGAAGAAAAGTGTTCTCAACCAAGAGATCCAAGGCCTTATTGAACAATCAAATGCCGATCTGTTGAATGAGAATGCCAATAAAGATGGCAAAGTGATTCCAACTCAGCGCGATCTGCTTGCGGGCATCGTGGCTAAACACTACGCCAAAACACACATTCTTCCTCGTGATATCGTACAAGCTCATGAGCAAGGCGATATCCATTATCACGATCTCGATTACGCACCGTTTTTCCCAATGTTTAACTGTATGCTTATCGATCTTAAAGGCATGTTAACACATGGATTTAAGATGGGTAACGCTGAGATTGATACACCAAAATCAATTTCTACAGCAACAGCGGTAACCGCGCAAATCATCGCGCAAGTGGCTAGCCACATCTACGGCGGCACGACCATCAACCGTATCGATGAAGTGCTTGAACCGTACGTGATGAGCAGTTACGAAAAACATTTAGAAGTGGCGCAAGAGTGGGATATCCATGATCCAAAAGCATTTGCACGCTCTCGCACGGAAAAAGAATGTTACGACGCATTCCAATCTTTAGAATACGAAGTAAACACACTGCATACCGCAAATGGTCAAACTCCATTTGTGACCTTTGGCTTTGGTTTAGGCTCTTCTTGGGCGTCTAAATTGATCCAAACTTCGATTTTGAAAAACCGCATTGCAGGTCTAGGTAAAAACAGTAAGACCGCTGTTTTCCCTAAATTGGTCTTTGGCATCAAAGATGGCTTAAACCATAAAGCAACCGATCCAAACTACGACATTAAGCAATTGGCACTTGAGTGTGCGACCAAGCGTATGTACCCAGATATCCTTAACTACGACAAAGTGGTTGAAGTGACAGGTTCATTTAAAACGCCAATGGGTTGCCGTAGCTTCTTAAACGTTTATGAAGAAAATGGCGAGATGATCCACGACGGTCGTAACAACCTTGGTGTGGTAAGCCTTAACCTGCCACGTATCGCGCTACAAGCGCAGGGCAGTGAAGAGCGTTTCTACGAGCTATTGGACGAAAAACTAAGCACCGCACGTCGTGCATTAGAGACTCGTATTACTCGTTTAGAAAACGTCAAAGCGCGCGTTGCTCCTATCCTATACATGGAAGGCGCGTGTGGCGTTCGTTTGAAAGCGGACGATTCCGTTTCTGAAATCTTTAAAAATGGCCGAGCTTCTATTTCTCTTGGTTATATTGGCGTTCACGAAACAATTAATGCCCTATACGGCACTGAGCAACATGTGTTTGACGCCGCAGAGCTACGTGAAAAAGCCGTGGCTGTTATCGCTTACCTAAAACGTAATGTCGATGCATGGACAGAAGAAACAGGCTATGGCTTTAGCTTGTACGGCACACCAAGTGAAAACTTGTGTAGCCGATTCTGCCAAATTGATACTAAAGAGTTTGGCGTAATCAAAGGCGTAACAGACAAGGGTTACTACACCAACAGCTTCCACCTAGACGTGGAGAAAAAGGTTAACCCGTACGACAAAATTGACTTTGAAATGCCATATCCAATGATCTCAACCGGTGGCTTCATCTGTTACGGTGAGTTCCCGAATATGCAGCGCAACGTCGAAGCATTAGAGAACGTCTGGGATTACGCTTATACCCGCGTTCCATACTACGGGACTAACACACCAATTGATGAGTGTTATGAATGTGGCTTTAACGGTGAGTTTGAGTGTACGAGTAAAGGCTTTACTTGCCCTAACTGTGGCAACCACGATTCAGCCAAAGTATCGGTAACTCGACGCGTATGTGGCTATCTAGGTAGCCCAGATGCACGTCCGTTTAACTTTGGTAAACAAGAAGAAGTGAAACGTCGCGTAAAACACTTATAAGTAAGTGACTATAGCAATACCATTTAAACAATTAGCACGAGCAACACACTGATGAACTACCACAATTATTACCCAGTTGACGTGGTCAACGGGCTAGGAACACGCTGCACCTTGTTTGTTTCTGGATGTATCCATCAATGTCGTGGCTGCTACAATCAATCGACTTGGTCGCCAAGCTCAGGGCATTTATTTACCCAAGAGATGGAAGACCAAGTGATTGCTGATCTCAACGATACCCGCATCAAGCGCAAAGGGTTGTCACTCTCTGGTGGCGATCCGCTTTATCCGGGTAATCTTGAAGCAATCTTTAAGCTGGTAAAGCGAGTAAAAGAAGAGTGTCCCGGAAAGGATATCTGGATGTGGACGGGTTACGTTCTCGCAGAGCTTAGTGAAGAGCAACAACAAGTCGTTAACTACGTAGATACTTTGATTGACGGCAAGTTTGAAAAAGACTTAGCCGACGCTCGTTTAGAATGGCGAGGCAGCTCAAACCAAGTCATTCACCGCTTTACATTAGATTAAGCGCCTGCAGGTTACTTAGCGTCTCGTTATGAGATGTTGAGTGATGTCTGTTATCAAAACGACCTATTAAGGGACAGATTTTATAATCTGTCCCTTATTTCATTTGGCTATGCGTTATATACTTGTTATTAATAAACAGTTAGTTAGCGCTATGAAGTATCTGATAATTGGATTTTAAATAAGCAGAGCGTGAAGACCAACTTTACTTCAAACATGTACACAGAAGCTCACTAATAAAGAGTCTATACATATTGTCATGGCGCCCAAAAGGACAGGTGAATACGAAATCATTGAGTTATAACCATATGGCGTCAACAATTGGTGTCGTGATAGCGTAGTGAGTTCCACTTTCATCTGGCGTTTAGCTTCGAGGGATTATGAAAGAACATCATTTAAAATTAAATGTATTGGAAAATAGCCAAGCATTTTTAATAGAAGCTGTAAGTAAGGCAATTGTCGCTGAAAATGATGCAAGGAACTGGCAGTTTGCAATACTTAACCTTGTGCAGTCGTTAGAGTTGAGTCTGAAGTCAATTTTGGCAAAAAAGCACCCTCTTTTCTTATACGAGAATATTGATAATCCTAAGCATACCGTTAGTGTTACGAAAGCTATTGAGCGTTTAGAAAACCCTATGATTGGAGGTGTTAAGTTTTCTGAAAAAGAAAAAAAAGGAATGTCGTCGGCGATTAAACTTAGAAATGATATTACACACCATGAATTTGATTTTTCAGTAGAATATGCAAAAGCTCAATTCCTTCGAGTTTTCGGCTTAATTGTCCATATGTTTCGTCATCACTTTGATATTCAGATTACGGATTACATTGATAGCAATTTCATTGAGAGCTTATTAGAAATAGAGAAGAGCCGTGTTGTGCTTATTGAACATGCAAATACTAGAATGCAGGAGGAAGGCGTTGATTCTTCATTAGTATGGGAATGTTCAAATTGTCTCTGTGATAGTTTTGTCGCGGATAAATCAAAGGAGACTTGTTATGTGTGCGGATACCAAACAAGTGTTGAAGAGTGTGGGAAGTGTGAGGATTATTTTTATTCTCATGACTTGAGATCCATTGAACATCTATTTGAAACTGATTTCTGTGAAGGTCAAACAATAGTTCATAATTCATTTGGTTATGAGCCTATATCTATATGCAGTGATTGCTATGTTGCGGTTCAACGTGATATTGATGAGCAGTGGCAGCAGCGCATTGAAGAAGATGAGTATTATCACTGGTCAGTCGAATAAAAATAAATTTTCTTAGTCATTGCTAGAGACTGTCCCAAGATGAGTATTAACGTTGTTGTCATATTCCCCTAAATTGCCTCGAATTTAACTGGCTTGAATGGTACGGCTAACACTCTCCAATCACCTCAATCCCAATAAATTACCCCAGCAAGCCAGTTTAACCCCGATTAACAGTTTCGATTTCTCTGCGCAAATGATAACGTGACACTATCCAAATGAATTTCAAAGGGTTGTGACTTTCATGTTCTCCAACTTAACTGCACCTAAACAGGATCCTATCCTGTCTCTTTCTCAAGCTTACCGTTTAGACCAACGTGATAATAAAGTTGATCTTGGTATTGGCGTCTATAAAAACAGTGACGGTGTCACTCCGGTTATGCAATCGGTACTTACCGCGCAAGCGCGAGTGCTTGAACAGCAAACGACCAAGGCATACGTAGGTATGGCAGGGGACGAGGAGTTTAATGCTGCGGCATTAAGCCTTGTATTACCTGATGCTGCGGTGGCTTCTCGTGCTAGCTCAATTCAAACTCCGGGCGCAAGTGGTGGTCTACGCATGTTGGCTGAATTGATAGCCTTTAGTAACCCAGGCGCCACGGTTTGGCTGAGTAATCCAAGCTATGTAAACCATCAACCTGTGATGGAAGCAGCGGGTCTAAAAGTTAAGCATTATCGCTATTTTGATGTGGCGACTAAACAAGTTGATACATCAGCACTGCTGGAAGATTTGGCAAAAGTGAAAGCAAAAGATGTGGTTCTTTTGCATGGCTGTTGTCATAACCCAACGGGCGCCGATTTAACGCCAGAGGCGTGGAAGAGCGTGACTGAATTAGCGCAAAGAAACGGCTTCTTGCCATTTATCGACATTGCTTATCAAGGTTTTGGTGATGGGTTAGCGCAAGATGCGTTTGGCGTGCAGCATATGGCGAGCAATTTACCTGAGCTACTTGTGACCAGTTCTTGTTCTAAAAACTTCGGTTTGTACCGAGAAAGAACCGGTAGTGCGATTATTGTGGCGGATCAAGCAACGCATGCCACAAATGCGCGCGGCAAATTATTACAGATGGCAAGAACAACTTATACTATGCCTCCTGCTCATGGTGCGTCTATAGTTAAAACTGTGTTGTTAGACAATGAGTTAAAAGCGGCATGGCAACAAGAGTTAGAGCAAATGCGCCTACGCTTAGTCAACTTACGCGCTAACTTGTGTTCAGAGCTTGTAGAGCGCACAGGCTCGCACGATTTTGACTTTATTCAGCAGCACAAAGGCATGTTTAGCGTGTTAGGTTTCGCGCCTTCGCAAATGCTTCGATTGCGTGAAGAGTTTGGTGTGTACGGTGTTGATGATGGACGTATTAACATTGCCGGACTAAGAGAAAAAGATTTAGCGTATGTTGCATCATCAATTGCGGCGGTGCGTTAATGTGCGACTGAGCAACTAAAAATATAACAAACTAAAATTGTACAGGTGGATAGGATGAAACATTGGAAAATTTTAAGTATCGCGTTAGCAGCAGGCTCTATGGCTGCATGTTCAACAACAGCGCCACCTGCTCAGGAAGAGCAACAAGAGGTGAAGTTTGAGCAGCCGGTTATGGAACAAGAGCCTGAAGAAGCGATTGAAGAAGTCGTAGAAAAAGAAGAGCCAAAAGCTGAAATGGTAGAGAAGGAGGTGAAGCCTGCTCCTTTACCAACTAAAACAGCCGACGGTAAGTTGATTCTTGGTGAAAGAGAATGGATTTACTTTCCTGAATTTAAAGCGACCGTTAAGGCGCGCATAGATTCAGGTGCGACGACTTCTTCATTGTCTGCTGTCGAGATAAAACAGTTTGAACGTGACGGTGACCAATGGGTTAAGTTTAAGCCGTCACACAATGGCAAAATAGGCAAAGAAATTAGCTTGCCTGTGGTACGTTTTGCCAAAATAAAACAATCGAGCACCGAGGATACGGATAAACGTCCTGTGGTTGCTGTATGGATACAAATCTCAGATCTGAAAGAAAAAACAGAGTTTACTTTAGTGGATCGTTCTCATCTTGATTTCCCTGTATTACTTGGCCGTAGTTTTGTTCGAGACGTTGCCATTGTCGATGTAAGTCGACGATATGTGCAGCCTAAAGCGAGCAAATAACTCATGATTTGGTGCCCTAAAATGGGCACCTTTACGATAAGCACATTATGTCCCGTTTCCTCACTCTTCTGTTACTGACCCTTTCTTGCAATGCATTTGCCAACTCTTCGCAAACGGTTTATGTCTATGCCGCATCGTCTATGACGCAAGTGGTGCAAAATCTGGCGCAAATTGCCGCTAAGCACAATATTGAAGTAAAAGGTGTATTTGGCTCGTCCTCATCATTGGCTAGACAAATTGCCAATGGCGCACCTGCGGATATTTTTATTTCGGCGAATACGCAGTGGATGAGTTATCTAGAGCAGCAGCAAGATAAAGGCGTTCAACCTGCGCATGTGATAGCGGGAAACGAGCTGGTGGTAATCAGTGGTGATGATTTACCGCTTATCCCGACACTTTCCGACACTATGGTTTGGCAGACGCTAATAGGTAAAGGTAGGATAGCCATTGGCGAAACCAATACGGTGCCAGTGGGGATCTATGCCAAACAAGCATTAGTGTCGCTTGGCGTGTGGTCGTCATTATCGAAAAAGACCGCACCGATGAAAAATACTCGCGCGGTATTGGCAATGGTTGAGCGCAAGCAAGTACCTGTTGGCATTGTGTATGCCACCGATGCTAAACAATCGAAGATGGTGAAGGTTCTGGCTCACATACCTGCGAAATATTACGCACCTATTCAATACCCAATGCTATTGCTGACTGACAAACCAAACGCAAGTCAGGTGTATACGATGATGCAAGAGCCACCAATGCAAGATGTATTGAGTGAGCTAGGCTTTAGTCCTGCGCCGAATACAGAGGCGCAGACGAATTAGTTTAAAGCTCCGCAGATAAACGCCTTACAAGCATTGAATTAGAGGACCCTCATGCTTACCGAGATCGAATCCATTGCTCTTATTCTTAGTTTGAAAGTGGCACTTGTGGCCAGCATTTCAATCTTGCCTGTGGGTATAGCGTTAGCATGGTTATTAGCCAAGAAAGACTTTTACGGTAAAAGCCTGCTTGATGGATTAATTCACCTGCCGTTAGTGTTGCCTCCTGTGGTTATCGGTTACGTACTGCTTATTATGTTTGGTAAGCAAGGCGCAGTGGGTCAATGGCTAGATACCTATCTGGGTATAGATTTCTCATTTAGCTGGAAGGGCGCAGCCCTTGCCTCGGCGGTAGTGGCGTTGCCTCTTATGGTGCGCTCTATACGGCTGAGCATTTTGTCTGTAGACAGCAAATTAGAACAAGCGGCGATGACGCTTGGCGCAACCCCGATCACTGTGTTTCGACGCATTACCTTGCCACTGATTATGCCAGGGGTGATATCGGGTTTGGTACTGGCGTTTGCTCGCAGTCTTGGCGAGTTTGGCGCGACCATTACCTTTGTTTCAAATATCCCCGGTGAAACGCAAACCATTCCTTTGGCGATGTTCAGCTTTTTGGAAACTCCCGGCGCCGAATTTCAGGCCATGCGCTTGTGCATCATAGCCATTATCATCGCTTTACTGTCACTATTTTTCAGTGAATGGCTATCGCGTCGCTCTCAACAGAAATTGGGGTTAATTGAATGACTTTACAATTTTCATTTACCCATCAATTCGATAGCCAGCATTTTGATATTCAAGGTGAATTGCCAGCCAAGGGCGTAACGGCTGTATTTGGGCGTTCTGGAAGCGGTAAATCAACCTTGTTGAATGTACTGTCAGGCTTGTTAACACCGCAATCAGGGCACGTGAAATTAAACCAGTTAACTATGCTCGATACGCAAAATAACACCCATATTCCGGTGTGGAAGCGTAAAGTGGCGGTGGTTTTTCAAGACGCGCGTTTGTTTCCTCATCTTTCTATCAAAGATAATTTGTTATTTGGCGCGGCCAAGCATAATGCTGATGTTCGTCTTGCAGAGCTCACGGCATTATTAGGGATCGATCATCTATTGCAGGCTAAGCCGAATACATTAAGCGGCGGTGAAAAGCAACGCGTGGCGATAGCACGCGCCTTGCTAAGCGATCCACAGTTATTGTTAATGGATGAGCCGCTTGCTAGTTTAGATATTCCGCGTAAAAGAGAGGTTATTCAATACCTTAATCAGCTTTCGGCAAAGATAGAAATCCCCATTGTGTATGTGACGCATAGCCTAGAAGAGGTGATGCATTTAGCCGATCACTTGTTGGTGCTTGAGTCAGGCAAAGTGGTGGATTTTGGTAATGTGGAAACGGTATGGAACAGTGGCACTCTTGCCTTGTGGCAAGAAGGAGAAAGACACAGCACTTTGCTTAATGCCAAGGTTGCAGAGCGACATGAAAGCTATGCGATGCGCAAAATGAAAGTGGCCGATCATTGGTTGTGGGTACCAGATCAAGGATTGGAAGACAAAGTGGGCCAGTGTATGCGTATTCGTATCAATGCGCAGGATGTATCAGTGACATTGTCACAAAATAGTGACAGTTCGATTAGAAATAGGCTACCGGTGTCAATTGTGGATATCAGCGCCATCAATGCCCATTCAAACTTGATTACATTAAGGCTCGATGAACAGTTGCTACTAAAATCAACCTTGACTCAGTGGGCTACTGAAGAGTTGAATTTGACGCTAGGAAGTCAAGTCTACGCACAAATTAAAGGGGTCAGTTTTACCCAGCAAAATTTGGCGTCATATTAGTAGTTCACTTAGGTGTAAGGGTTAGGATCTAAGAGTAAACGAGATAAGCAGAAAGGGGCAGCAAAAGCCCTAGCAGTTAGCAAACTCACTAGGGCTAGATAAGTGTTTTAATCTTTTTTAAACACGTTATTAAAGTCACGTTTCAAGATAGGGTCTCGACGCGCTTTTTTCATTTGTTTAACCATATCTTTAATGCAGTTAAATAGCACTTGGTCTAGCAACTGCGCTTTATAGTTATTGGTCTCTTCTTCGGTCATGTTTTCCGGAATGTTCAGGCTAGGAAATTCTTCCAATAGCCCCACACCTGCAAAAGATTGGCTTACCGAAGTGAGCGCATGAAATTGTTCAAAGTTATCGACAACATTTTGCGCACTGGCTGGAAGCTCATTCCACGCTTTACGCACTTCTTCTTCACCGGCCTCATGTATGGAAACAACCATTTGGAACATTTGCTCAGGCACTTCATCGAACTCGATAACCTGGCGTAATTCCGCTGAAACTTCACTTAGATCGATGGTTTGATCTTCAATTATTTCTGACATAAGTACATACCTAGTTGTAATGGTATTTTCATCGTAAAAAGTTACTGAGAAATGTCAAACTATTCGGCTCTATTGGGTGATGAATCTATAATAAATAAAGAAGCCGACAATTTTGCTGGTGGAATTGACAACTTTTTGTTTAAAAAAACATCTTATGCTGTCATTTTGTATGCTCACTCTTTCATTTTGCAAGATCAAATATTAATCAGTTAGAATTTAAAACAACTTAAAACCTTAAAATAGTTAGTGAAAGCAATGATTAAACTAGCTATTGTTTACTGCAATGGATTGTTATGTATTTTTACGGGGTAAGTTTGAATCGTTGTTTACTATGCCTGACGGCGCTGCTATTGACAGCATCGGCAAACGCAGATGAAGTATTACGCGAAATACTGGAGCAAAATTTTGCTACTGCGGTTCTGCTCAGTGATAGTGAAGCCATCTCTTTTGGTTTTCAAGATTTCGATCCTAACAGTTTTCTTTCAGACAACAACGACAATATAGGCAGTGAAGAATCGCTAGAACTGCGTAAACAAATCACGGTTTATACCATCCCATACACGCTCGATCTGCCCTCGGTATCTTTGTCCAACGGTTCGAGTATCACTCAAGATGTCACCTTTATTGGCTCGTATTTAGAAACCAAACGCAACATTTCTTATGGTGATGATCCGCTAGAGCCAGAAGACACAAGTCGAGAACAAAACTACACCTTTGCCACCAAATATGGCGCGGGTTACGCCTTTACCGATCACTTAACGTTAAACACCGGTATTGGCACCAACTTGATGTATTACCGCAACGATTACACATATCGCAACTCATTCAGCAGTAACTTTAGAGAGCAGTTAGATGGGCGTGCGTTTAATACCGATGCATGGGCGTTTACCATCAAGCCTAATATCGAACTGCATTACACCAAACCTCAGGATTGGGGGCATTGGGAAACGTTTACCGAGCTGAAATTCTTCTACGGCGTGGGTTGGGGTGAAGCAAACGACGGAGATGTGGGTAATCCTGGCGGCTGGTATTGGATCAATGGCATTAAAGGCTTTTACGATATCGGTCATTTAGGCGGATATGGACAGACGGTATTTACCAGTTTGCGCCGCATTGATGTGGGTGGCGATCTTGAAGATCCTATGGGCACCACCAATTATTATGAATGGAGTGCGGGCTGGATAATGACGGTGCCATTCTTGAAAGACTACATTGATAACATTGGCTTAGGGTTAAACATTAACTACGGAAGTAGCTTAAAGGGCGGCACTTTGGTCTTCCTGATTAACGAACATTAATCCTTTCGCTCGCGGGTTAGCGCCTGTTGTCTGCATGACACAAAGGCCATAGTTTGCACTGTGGCTTCACTTCATTATTTTTTCATTTTGTGTTTCTTCTCTTAAATTTACCCGTTCTGGGTTTTTAATCGCATAAGCTTGTGATGCATAACGACAAATTCTTACGAATAGTGCTCGCCTTTAAACTCTGTTTAACATAGATTTAGTAGCAGTAAGTCTAAGATTTTTGGAGAGTTTATGGGTTGGTTTAGTCGTCTTTTTGGTTCATCAGACACTCAGAAGCAAGAAATTGTCGAACCAGTAGAATATAAGACGTTTTTAATTTATGCAGAGCCAATTGCCGAAGGTGGTTTGTTTAGGATTGCGGGTCGCATTACTAGTGGCGAAGGTGATTCGGTAAAAACTCATCGCTTTATTCGTTCGGACGTTTTGGGCAACAAAGCGGATGCGAATGAACTCATGATTAAGAAAGCGCAGA
This sequence comes from Vibrio neonatus, assembly GCF_024346975.1. Taxonomy (NCBI): domain Bacteria; kingdom Pseudomonadati; phylum Pseudomonadota; class Gammaproteobacteria; order Vibrionales; family Vibrionaceae; genus Vibrio; species Vibrio neonatus. The sequence continues at coordinate 720,886 of NZ_AP024886.1, forward strand.
TGTTTATTGATCAAATGGGTGAGTCAATCTTCGATAAATAATCATTCCATCTAGTCTGATGAGTGCTTTATAAGACAATGATCTGTTGTTTTATAGTAAACAATGATGATAACTTTTTGTGATTGCTTGGTAACGTTTCTGCCAAACGACAGGGCAGTCGAGCCAAGATTTTTAATTTTGTATTTTTAATTTGTGCCAATAGTAGGGAATAGCTATGCAGATTGGTGTACCTAGAGAAAGTCTCACGGGTGAAACACGAGTAGCCGCCACACCTAAAACGGTGGAGCAGCTTATAAAATTGGGATTTGAAGTCTCAATAGAAGAGGAAGCGGGCGCGTTAGCCAGTTTTGATAATCAAGCGTTTGTAGCGTCTGGGGCAACCATTGTTGACCACAGTACGGTATGGAATGCTGATCTGATTTTGAAGGTCAATGCACCATCAGATGAAGAGATTGAACTGTTAAAAGATGGAGCAAGTTTAGTCAGTTTCATTTGGCCAGCGCAGAACCCAGAATTGATGGAAAAGCTTTCCAGCAAAAACATTAACGTAATGGCGATGGATTCAGTGCCACGTATCTCACGTGCGCAAGCGCTAGATGCATTGAGCTCAATGGCGAATATCGCAGGCTACCGCGCAGTGGTAGAAGCGGCGCATGAGTTTGGTCGTTTCTTTACCGGGCAAATTACCGCAGCTGGTAAAGTGCCACCGGCTAAAGTCTTGGTCGCAGGTGCAGGCGTTGCCGGTCTTGCGGCGATTGGCGCCGCTGGTAGTCTTGGCGCGATTGTACGCTCGTTTGACGTTCGTCCTGAAGTAAAAGAACAAGTGGAATCAATGGGCGCAGAGTTCTTGGAAGTGGACTTCCAAGAAGATACTGGCGCCGGTGACGGTTACGCTAAAGAAATGTCAGATGAGTTCAACAAAAAAGCTGAAGAGCTGTATGCTGCTCAAGCGAAAGACGTTGATATCATAGTCACAACCGCACTTATCCCAGGTCGCCCAGCGCCTAAGCTTATCACCAAAGAGATGGTTGATAGCATGAAAGCGGGTAGCGTGATTGTCGATCTTGCCGCGGCAAACGGCGGTAACTGTGCTTACACCGAAGCCGATAAAGTGGTGACTACGGCCAATGGCGTAAAAGTCATTGGTTATACCGACATGGTAGGTCGCCTGCCAACTCAGTCTTCACAGCTTTACGGCACCAACCTTGTCAATCTTCTAAAACTGCTTTGTAAAGAGAAAGACGGCACCATCAACATCGATTTTGAAGATGTTGTACTGCGCGGCGTTACTGTAGTTAAAGAGGGCGAAGTCACTTGGCCTGCGCCACCAATTCAAGTTTCAGCTCAGCCACAAGCTGCTCCTAAAGCTGCGCCAGCTAAAGCGGAACCTAAAGTTGAAGAGCCTACGTCTCCTGTGAAAAAACTGATTGGATTGGCGGTAGGTGTTGGCGCATTTTCTTGGGTTGCATCTGTGGCTCCAGCGGCGTTTTTAGCGCACTTCACTGTATTTGTGTTGGCATGTATTGTCGGCTACTACGTAGTTTGGAACGTAACACACGCATTGCACACGCCACTTATGTCGGTAACGAATGCCATCTCAGGCATTATCATCGTCGGCGCGTTGCTCCAAGTTGGGCAAGGGGATGGTGTTGTCACCTTCCTTGCATTTATCGCTGTATTAATTGCTAGTATCAATATCTTCGGTGGCTTTACGGTCACTAAGCGTATGCTAGAAATGTTCCGTAAAGACTAAGGAGTAACGAATGTCTGCAGGATTAGTTCAAGCCGCATATATTATTGCTGCTGTCTTTTTTATCATGAGCCTGGCGGGGCTTTCTAAACAGGAAAGTGCGCGTGCAGGTAATTACTATGGTATTGCAGGTATGGCGATTGCCTTACTTGCGACTATCTTTGGTCCACACTCTAGCGGCATCGCATGGATTCTGTTAGCCATGGTGATCGGTGGTGGTATTGGTATTCACTTTGCTCGCAAAGTAGAAATGACCGAAATGCCAGAATTGGTGGCAATCCTACACAGTTTTGTGGGTATGGCTGCAGTGTTAGTGGGTTACAACAGCCTTATTGACGCGCCAATTTTAACCACTCACGCTGAGCATATGATTCACCTCGTTGAAGTGTATATCGGCGTATTCATTGGTGCAGTGACCTTTACCGGTTCCATCGTCGCCTTTGGTAAATTGCGCGGCGTAATTTCATCATCCCCTTTAAACCTACCGCATAAGCACAAGCTAAACTTGGCAGCCATTGTTGTCTCAGCATTGCTAATGAAATGGTACCTAGGTAGCGACGGCGGCTTATTGCCACTGTTCTTGATGACGCTAATTGCATTTGCTTTTGGCTATCACTTGGTGGCGTCAATTGGCGGCGCCGATATGCCAGTGGTTGTGTCCATGTTGAACTCATACTCTGGTTGGGCAGCAGCAGCAGCAGGTTTCATGCTCGCTAACGATCTATTGATTGTAACGGGTGCATTGGTAGGTTCTTCGGGTGCAATTCTGTCCTACATCATGTGTAAGGCAATGAACCGCTCATTTATCAGTGTCATCGCAGGTGGCTTTGGTCAAGAAGTTGCAGTCTCTACAGGTGATGAAGAGCAGGGCGAGCACAGAGAATCCAGCGCTGAAGAAGTGGCAGAAATGCTGAAAAACTCGAAGTCAGTAATCATCACTCCGGGATACGGCATGGCCGTTGCGCAAGCGCAATACCCAGTGCACGAAATCACTGAAAAGCTTCGCGCGCAAGGCATTGACGTTCGCTTTGGTATTCACCCTGTAGCGGGTCGTCTACCAGGACACATGAACGTACTGCTTGCTGAAGCAAAAGTGCCGTACGATATCGTTTTAGAAATGGACGAAATCAACGATGACTTCCCTGAAACGGATACCGTGCTTGTTATCGGCGCAAACGATACTGTAAACCCAGCCGCACTTGACGATCCAACAAGCCCAATTGCAGGCATGCCTGTACTTGAAGTATGGAACGCGCAAAACGTGGTGGTGTTCAAACGTTCAATGAACACTGGTTACGCGGGTGTACAAAACCCATTGTTCTTTAAAGAGAATTCTTCGATGCTATTTGGCGATGCGAAAGAGTCGTGCATGAAGATTATTGAGCATCTTTAATGAGCTAAATGAGAAAACATAAGCCGACATTAGCGTTTATCGCTGTGTATTAAAGCTGAGTTTGCTAAAAATCCGATAAACTTTGTTTATCGGATTTTTTATTGTCTATTTAATTCCTGATCCAATTGATCACCTAAATAACTGACTAATCAACCATATCATCTATGTATGGAAAGCGTTTTGTAAAAGACTGTTCAATTTTTGTGTCGTTAAGGCAGAGATCTGTCATTTCGTTGTCAATATTGGTGTTGGATTTGGAACGCATGATGGTTTGGGAGTATAGTGACACAATTCCAGTTAAAACATGTTGTACTCTTTGAGAACTTTACTTCTATTCATCAGCTTACTGCTAGTAAGCCCTGTATTAATGGCGAAAACACTGCCCCAAAGATTAGATGCTTTGGTGGGTTTGTTCGTCTTTAAAGATGCTAAAGATGTGTACGATATGCAGGTCATCCAAGCGGATTTCCCAACCGCTTTAATTGATCCTAATTCTATGTTGCCGCAAACCAGTAAGTATCCGTTAAAGGATATTCAATTGCTGTATCGTTTGGAGCAAAACTGTAAAGGAAAGCTACCTCTTAGCCCTGCAGTTACCGAACCATTGGTATTTACGCGAGCCATGTGTCGCGGTACCAAACTGCCTTTAAAATGGTTTGCTCGTTCAAACCCTATTCACCCAGGTGGCGGTACATATGCCGCTCGCTATGTAAAAGCACATCCAGAGCGAGCGAAAGAGCTTGAGCCTTACATGCACATCAGTGAGAGAAAACTGGCTGAGCCAAGCTCGCTGCTTGGTCGCTTGCAAGTGATGCACAGTGATGGCATTGCCTCTTTGTTATCTGGCGCTCCTATGTTCTTACAAGATAAAGAGTTTTGGCTTCGTAAGGGCGATAGTTACTTTGTGTTTGATATTAAAGTGTTAGAGCAAAATGCGACTCAAGCTGAGTTGAGTTTTATGCCCATTTCTCAAGTGAGCGAATGTTTCTTCGAAAGGGGCAATATTTGTTGGAAGCAACACGATAATAGCCACCTTATCAAGAAGTTAGTCTATGTATTAGTGTTCTTGAATGTCACCTTGATTGTGGGTTGGTCTATCTACCGCTGGAACAGCAAGCGTGAAGAAATGCGTAGTCGCATGTTGATATTACAGATCCTTACCCATGAATTACGCACGCCGATTGCCAGTTTATCTATGACGGTTGAAGGTTTTCGTCGCGAGTTTGAACACTTGCCTGAATCGGTATATGACGAGTTTAGACGTTTGTGTGAAGACTCACGAAGGTTGCGCCAGTTAGCAGAGGCAAGTAAAGATTATCTGCAATCGGATAACCAAGCGCTGGCAACCGAGCATCTGCCGTCGATGCAAGAATGGCTCGAATATAAAGTAGAAAATTATCCAGGTGACGTTGAACTAAAACTGGATAAAGACATTGAAGTACAAATCAACATTTATTGGCTAGGTACGTGTATCGATAACTTGGTCAACAACGCTATTAAGTACGGTGTAGGTAAAGTAGAACTTTACGTACATAGAAGTGATAATACGCTCACTATTGAGGTTCAAGACCAAGGTCAACTCAGCGCTAAAGATTGGAAGCAAGTACGCAAACCTTTTGTTAGCGAAGCTGGCTTAGGCTTAGGCTTGACCATTGTTGAATCTATGGTGGGCAGAATGGGGGGCAAGATGAAACTTATTGGCCCACCGACAAAATTCGTGATGGAGATCCCTTGTGGAACAGACACTACTACTCGTTGAAGATGATAAAAACTTGGCCGATGGCCTATTAGTGAGCTTGGAGCAAGCTGGCTACACCTGTCTGCATTCTGAAACTATTGCTGCGACGACTGAGTTATGGTCAAAAGCAGATTTGGTTATCTTAGACAGACAATTACCCGATGGTGACTCTATTTCGCACCTTGCGGAGTGGAAAGCAATCAAATCTGTACCAGTTATTTTATTGACGGCACTGGTGACCGTAAAAGATAAAGTATCTGGCCTTGACGCTGGTGCAAATGATTACCTGACCAAGCCATTTGCCGAAGCTGAGCTATTTGCTCGCATTCGCGCAAACTTACGTGTGGTTGATGGTGAGTCTCAATTTGATGACTCAAAAGTAATCACAGACAGCTTAGTGATTGATAAAGCGACTCGTGAAGTGTATTACCACGATGAAAGCATTTCGCTCACTCGTACCGAGTTTGATTTGTTGATGTTCCTAGCGAGTAATCTTGGTCGTGTATTCACTCGTGACGAATTGTTGGATCACGTATGGGGTTACAACCATTTCCCAACAACGCGTACGGTTGATACTCACGTACTGCAACTGCGTCAAAAACTGCCGGGTATCGATATCGAAACCTTACGTGGTGTTGGTTACAAGATGAAAAGCTAATGAAGCGATTGTTAGCGACGTTATTATTATTACCGCTTGCCACGCCAGTAACGGCGAATGCTCAGTGGTTTGAAGAAAATAATATCGTCACGCAAATGCATCAAAAACTGCTAGAAGATGATCTCAATGGAATGTTTGAGCTCATGGTACAAGTGTGGCAACAGGAATCGACCGATAGCCTAGCGTCACACTTGGATTCATTGCTAAAACAAGCCACGGAAAAAGACTGTGGGAAAAGCTTAATTGCTGAGGGTTTCCCAAGTTGGATTGACTCAATCACTATCGAGAAAGTGTCACTGCAACGCCCAGGTCGATTGTCTAACAAACTGGCTTTGAATATTTTGACCGATAAACCGTTGGTTTCGGTCAAACTGATCGCATGGCCAGATTCGAGCATCTCGAATAACGTTATCGACCAACGCAGTTACGAAGAAACCACCGATGATAACCGTACCTTGCAACATACAGAAGCAACGTACAGTTTAAATAAGCCGTTAAAAGCAGGTTTGTATCAGCTTGTTTTAGAAGATAATACACAACGACTCTGGACGCATTGGTTAATTATGAGTGATGCCGATCCTGTACACGTAGTGCGATGGGATTCTCAAGACAGTTGGGCGGTCGATAAAAAACGATTGCTGAATCGTTACTGTCCATTGCCAGTGCAAAAAGTCACTGTCTATGACTATAAGGATGGTAAGTACAATACGGTTTGGAATAAGTCGTATGAGTCTACCTATCCTGTTAGACTACCTGCCAACGCAGTACCGCCTGATCGTTATGTTGTAAGTGTCTCGATGACACAATCACAATGGCAAGGGCCAATCCTATTTCAGGACAAGCGTATAATCAGTAAGACTGTCGACTTCGCAGACGAGTAGGGCAGAACCAAAGGAAACACTATGTTTGATGATTTACCTCCGCTGACTCACGAAGAGCAGCAGAAAGCGGTTGAACGCATTCAAGAACTAATGGCCAACGGCATGAGCACCGCCCAAGCGATTAAGCAAGTAGCCGAAGATATACGCAAAGAGTTCAAAAAAGACCAAGAGCAGTAATGCTCTTGTTTTTTAGATACCTAACGCACTATAACTAATTACTTTTAAAGGCGTAAATTAGCTTAATCTATGAAAAAGACAAATAATCTGCGTGAAACCAGTTGAGCTAAAGTAATGATTTATATCTAATTTAATTTATTTATCAATAGCTTATTATTTAATGCGATCATGCGGTTTCGTTCGAGGCTTTTCAATGGTTATGTCGTCAGTATTTTATGCTGTGTGAGGTTTGTTGTTCGAAATGACGATAAGAACAAGCGTAATAAAGAAACAAAACACGCGATTTGGCATGAAATCAAAGAGCGTGATAGATAAAGTGAGTTGGGTTATTGGCCTGATTTAGGTCATTGGTTACGTCTAGTCAAAGAACTGACTGTGTGACATTGTCACTAACAATGAATCGAATCCATGGGTAAACCATGCATGCGAATTCCTTTGTTATGTGCGGATAGCAAGAGCAGCCTTAAACCAAACTTGATAACTGGCTATAGTCGTTATTTCATTGTTGTTTTCAAGAGATTGTATCGAGCGATGGCATTTGATTAGCTTTTAAAGAGATAGGCTTTAGAATATGGTTGGAAAGCGACATGCAGATTTCAGATTAATGTTTATGAGATATCGGAACGGACGTAATCGAGTTTTTGTTGTATGTTGGCTTTAGTCATAAAATCCGACAGTACTGGTTGTATATACAGTAAATTTGTAGTGGAAGTACTACATTAACATTTGTACTTCATGTCAATCCAATTTAAAAATGTCTCTCTATTTTTCTAATTAGAAATGTCACTTTTTAAAGATTGACTATTCTTTGGTATTGGAGGATTTGAATAACTCAGGATTGGTTAGAACTGGATTAATAGCCCTGAGTTGTTCTTTTAAAGCTCGTTGTTGGGCTTTTCGTCTTGGTGATTTTTTACTTCTACTGCGTTTTTGTTGTTCATCAAAGTCATCTTGTTTTTGCTTAGCAAACTTCAGTACATTGCCTAAACGTTTGTTATCGACTATTTGAGCTTGATTTACATTTTCTAACTTATCGAAGATTTTGAAGTTAAGCTTTTTGTAGCCATAACAAATGGCAATATGTCCATCTGGATAGTCGAGTACTTTCACTGTTTCATGAACCAATCGAGCGTTTTCTTCAGTGTTTTCAATTAGGTAAACAACCTTGTCATACTGGAATGTCAGTGCATTTGAGAGCTTTCTTGTTTCTTGCCAACTAAAGATATCATCAAGTTCTTCAGAAGATTCGCGAACCTTACGGTGCATGTCTTTTGGGTAGTTTGCAGGCTTACTAAAACGGAGGTTAAAGTCGTCAATAAAGTAGGGCAACCATGTATTAGCTTCCTCAATGGTATTAATACCTTGTAGTCTCATTTCCTTAACTAAACGATCTTGAAGCGTCAAATTAGCTCGCTCAACACGGCCTTTAGCTTGAGAGCTATTAGCACATATTAACTCAATGCCAAGCTCTCTAAGAATACGGCCATATTGCGTTTCACCAACACGTTTATGTTTTTCTTGATTTACACGAAATATCGAGTGTTTATCGCTGTAGAACGCAACTGGTTTTCCGTGTTCATTCAGGTATTCACGAGTCGCAAGCATATAGTCAAATGCAGACTCAGTTTCACTGAAACGAAGGTTCATTAGGCGACCAGTGGCATCGTCAATAAACACCAGAAGACAACACTTATCACTGCGTCCTTCAAACCAGTCATGGTGAGAGCCATCAATTTGAATTAGTTCACCAAGGCAATCTCGACGATAACGTGGTTGGTAAACTCGGGGCTTACGTTGAGAATGAGGGATCCAGAGGCCATCAGCTATCATCCATTGCCGTAAAGTTTCAACAGATACTCGGAGGTTATGGATTTCAGATAATTTTTCATGAGCCAACGAAGGACCAAAATCAGGATAATACTGAGTAATAGTATCTAAAATATAACTTCGATAATCCGATGGGAGTTTATTATTGCTGGGTTTACCTCGTGACTTATGAGACAAACCGGCTGCGCCATATTGGCGTAGCCGATTCATCAGACGTTGAACTTGTCTAACACTAAGATTTAAAAGTTCAGCCGCATCAATACGGCGGAGTCGGCGTTCACATACATCTTGAATTACTTTAAGACGATCGATTTCATTATCACTCATAGCTATCAACATTCCTAAGCCTCCAAAACTAAGTCAGATATTAAAACGATAGTTCAAGACTCAGTTATAGTGACATTTTAACTTTGATAAAAAGTGACATTACAACTTTGGACTTACACTCTAAGTGCGCATTATCAATGTTATGTTAAATAAGGTTTATTAGAACCATCAATCTCTATTACTTCTAGTTTTGTATCCCCTTTTTATAACGCATACGTTACATAACAAGCTTAGTGGTCCCTTGAACAGTCTGTATTAGAGATTCTTTTTAAATCGTAGTGTTAAAAATTTAGATGGTATTAATTACCTACGAGCGGAAAACTTCGAATCACTATCGATCAGTCATCGCTACACTGAATTTGTATAGGATCTTATAGCGAGTCTCAATGTGATAACTTTCGGCTTTTACGCAGTTAGTTCATTAGTATCTTCTACTACGTGTAATTACAGTCATTCGAGAACCCACATCATTCAATGTTTCTTGCTCGCATGCCAGTTGCATTTGAAGTTAATAGTCCAATATTTTCGCTGATAGATGCACCTCAATGATTTAGCAGACTTGTCAGCTAATTTTAAACAGAAGTCACCCGTAGATAGAAGCAGCGCGTTTGGGTGGTTTGTTGGTAGATGTTAGCTTTAGAATAATCTGTTAGATACCATCAGGCCACTTAATGAGTTGGACTAGAAGCGTTCTCTATTATCTTTCACCACAAAACAAAGAGTTCAATCGTAAATAGCAGACTATCTACGATTGAGTATATGAAAATACTACCTACATTTTCACCTTATACTGCAAATCCCGAGCTTCATCACCTGTCATGCCACGAAATCCCCAACAATGTGCTGGTTGTTCTTTGATGGTAATTTCGATATCAATTGGAGATATGCCTAATTCGGCTTCGATATCTTTAAATAAGGTTTTGATGAGATTCTTTTTGGTATCAATTTGACGGCCTTCCATCATATTGATTTCTATCACTGTGTAAGCTGCTGTTCTTCCGCCAGGAAAGAAGAAATCATCTTGGTTCATTGGAATAAAACGATGAGCACGTTTATCATCGGGCAAACTAAGAGATTTACTCATCGCACATTGAATGATGTCTGACAGTTGTGCCTTGATTGGGTTTAAATGCTCTTTGATGCCGTAAATTACTATCATTGCGTGACCTATTTTTGATGATGTTTATGAGAAATTAAAACGTGATTCTGTGGTTGATACACGCTTATAGGTGTCGCAATCATACGCTTAATCTCAGGTCTTAGTAGTAAATCATTGTTTTTTAATGGCTTATGAAATTTTAATATAACGGACGGCGTTGGTATTTTAGTATTTTAGATTGGTAATCATATTTAGTTATAGTGCGTTAAAAGCTATTTTAAAAGCCCGATTATGATCTCGGGCTCAACGAATATACACGTATTGCCGTTAATATTAACCGCCAGCAAGCTTAACTGTATGTCCTTTCTTCTCAAGATGAGCTTTGATCTTATCTCTACTATCACCTTGTATTTCGATAACGCCATCTTTAACAGAGCCGCCACAACCACATACTTTCTTAAGTTCTGCAGCCATCAATTTCAGGCCTACATCATCAAGGTCGAGACCGGTAACTAAACAGACTCCCTTCCCTTTACGACCTTTGGTTTGTCGTTGAATACGGACAATACCATCACCTTTAGGGCGTTCAATTTTTTGTTCTTCAGGCTTAATGCGCCCTACGTCGGTTGAATATACAAGAGACATACGTCTGCCTTATCTTAGAAGTTATAGGGATGATTTTAACACTTAACCCAGCCAATATTCACTATTGGTTTTGCATTACCTAAAGAATATTTTTCACTAACTCTTTCCAATCAAGTGGTTAGCGTCTATTATTCGTTTAATTGTATTTAGTTATAGTGCGCTAAAATGAGAAAGAAATGTATCCCAATCACAGATCCAGTGCTAAAAAAGCAAAGCTGCGCCCGTTTCAATAACAAAGTGAGCATTGAAGACTTCGATACGCTGACCCAACGCCAGTACAGTCGTAATTCATTGTTATCTATGTATAACGACTGGAACCACTTTGTAGAATTCTGCGCCAGCAAAAAGGTCTCAGCTATTGTGGCATCGACTATGGCCGTGCGTCTGTTTTTAGAGAAACAAACTCAAACCAGAAAATATGCCACTATCAAACGAATGGCGATCACTATCGGTTTAGTGCATAAGTTTCATGAGTACCCCGACCCTTGCAACCACCGTCAAATTAAAATGTTACTCGCTCAATTACGTTTGGATAAAAAAGGCGATGCAAAACAGGCTGAAGCGTTTAACTCTGAGCATCTACATCTTATTCAGCAACAGTTAGACGCAGAAAGTAGCCTAAAGCAATTGCGCGACGCTGCTATATTATCGGTAATGTTTGAGTGTGCGATGAAACGTAGTGAGCTAAGAACGCTACATTTTCATCAACTGACCTTTGATATTATCGATGATAATCCGATTCAGTTGAGCATCAATGACAACAACTATCAGTTATCTGAGCAAAGCAGTGAAATAGTTAAACGTTGGCTACTAATGTTACCCGAACATTTAGGTCCGGTGTTTCGACGGATAGACAGACACGGCAATATTGGTGACGAGCCTTTAGATTCATCTTCAATTTATCGAGTATTTAGAAGCGCAGAGACGCAATTGGATATTCCACTGAAACTGTCGGGTCAGTCAGCTCGAGTGGGCGCAACCAAAGAGTTGGCGAAACAAGGTTATAGCGTGCGTGATATTACAGATTTTGGACGTTGGTTAAGCCCAGCAATGCCTGCGCAATATCTTGGTAAACAAGTATTGGCAGACAGTGAAAGGCTTAAATTTAAATCGATAAAACCTTGGGATTAAAGTGCAGATTTTACCGCTTGAGCAAGGTAGTCAGAGAAACAGTGACCGTTATTGCTGAGCATTTTAGGGAACATTGAAATCGGCGTCATACCTGGGAAGGTATTCACCTCGTTCAAATAGATTTCACCATCTTCCGTTAAGAAAAAATCGATTCGAGACAGATCTTTCAACCCCATTTGCACAAAAACTTTGTGTGAGTATTCTTCAATCTTCTGACGTTGGATATCGGTCAGATCTTTAGCTTCAATTTCAGTGGTTGAATGGCTATCAGAGCTGTATTTCTCTTCATAAGAATAGAAAGTACCCGATGGCGCAATCACTTCACCTGGAGCGGTAATGTACAGCTTACCTTGGTATTGATAAGCGGCAACTTCGAGCTCTCTCGGCTTCACTGCTTTCTCAACCAATACTTGTTCAGAGTAGTTAAAAGCATCAGTCACCGCGCGTTGTAGTTCTGATATTTCCGTTACCTTGTAACAACCAACTGAGGAACCTTGACGCGCCGCTTTGACAAATAAAGAACCCCAAGTATCAAGGGCTTGCTGAGTCTTTTCGATGCTTTGTGAATTATTTTCCGTTAGGAACAAATATGGCGTATTTTCTACGCCAATAGCGTCATACCAAAGTTTAGAGGTGATTTTATTAAAACTATTGCTACTCGCTTCAGGACCACAACCAAAATAAGGAATACCAGCAAGTTCAAATAGAGATTGAATGTCGCCAGTTTCACCCGGATAACCATGAATACACGGCACGATGTAATCGATATTCGACCTTGCACCGCCAGCCACTAAATCCCCAGAATGAATATCTAAGTAGCATTCTTGCTTTTCATTGTTAAGCCATGAATTGTTAACGATTTCTACGCGAATTACGTTGAATTCGCTGGTGAGTTCTAATTGTTGCTGCACATAATCAGCGGAAACTAAAGACACCTCATGCTCTGAAGAACCACCACCACAAAGCAAAAGAATATTAATGTTCGACATCTTGATAAACCCAATAGATCTTATACGTAGTTATTTTAACAGCAGAAAGTGATCTGTTGCTGCCAATTCTTTGTCAGTAAAATTCTTAACAAACGGTTTTAGCTTTTGGAAACGCTCAGGTAGAGCCACAACGGCGGCTTTGGCGTGATCATAATCGCCATAATCGCCCATTACCACCGAGTAAACCACTTTGTCATTGATACTTTTAGTTTGTAACCAAAGTGTTGACTCTGTTTGCAGCCCCTCGGCGAAGGTTTGCGCTTTTTCTTTATCTGACAACGTTGCCAGTTGGATTGAAAAGCCTTTACTTGGTGCGTTTAGCGATGCGGTTGCAACAACAGGCGTTACGCTCGAAGCTGTAGACTGCACGCTGTCGTCTTGCGCATTCGTCATCGTTTCGGCGTTTGCTGTCGTATCATCTGTAGTTACATCGCTTGTGGTCGTATCTTGTGCAATTGGCGTCGCCACAGGTGTCAAATCTTGCTCTTCAATTTGAGGATTTTGCGCATCCACCTCAGCTTGAGTTGTTTGATAATTCTCTTGATAACTTTCCGATTGTATATCTGTTTCGTACTCGCTTGAGCTACATGCAGCTAACAACAAAGCAAGTGAAACTATCGCCGTCTTTTTCATCATAATTCTCATTCACACTCGATTATCAAAATCATGCCCATCATCCTTTGCATAATCAAGGAAAAGCCTTTGCCTAAGCGCAATTAGACGTGATCAAAAGCTCACTTTTCAGCCTTGATGCTATAAACAGGTTAAATTTGTCACACTGATGATGTAAACAGCTTTAAAATTAAACAGATACTTCTTTTAGGACACACACCTATGAGCCCTATGGATTCATTGTTTAACCCAAGTGCCATCGCCATTATTGGAGCGTCAAATAGACCCATGTCTCCGGGAAAAGTCATGGTAGATAACCTACTTCTTTCTGGTTTTAGTGGCACAGTGTTACCTGTTAACCCTAAGCATACCTCCGTATCTGGCGTATTGTGTTATCCCAATATCGACGCCCTACCCCTGACGCCAGAATTGGCAATCATTTGTGTCGACCATCAAGAGTTGCCTTCTTTATTTAAAGATTTAGATGACAAAGGGATTCGCGCAGCCATCTTAATTGCCAATTCATTGTTTGATGAGCAGCAACATCAAGCCCTTAAACAGCAAGCTAAATTGCACAACATCCGCATTGTGGGGCCAAACAGCTTAGGCTTGTGTATGCCTTGGGCTTCTATTAATGCCTCCTTGTCACCGGTTAAGGTACTACCGGGTAAAATCGCGTTTATTTCTCAATCGGCAGCCATCGCCACAACCGTACTGGATTGGGCGAATGACAAACAAATCGGTTTTTCAGCCTTTGTTTCTATTGGCAGTATGGCCGATGTTGGCATCGCTGAAGTCATTGATTATTTGAGTATGCACAGTAAAACTGAGGCTATCTTGCTGTATGTGGAACATATTCAAGATGCAAGACGCTTTATGTCAGCGGCGCGCGCGGCATCGCGCAACAAGCGAGTTTTAGTGTTAAAGGGAGCGCGTTCTGAGGTAGGCAAAGATCTTTCCATGCTCCATCACGGCGGCAGTAAATCTTTGAATGTGGTTTATGACTCAGCATTTGATCGCTGTGGATTACTTAGGGTGCATTCTACTCATGAATTGTTCGCGGCGGCTGAAACCCTGACGCATTCTATTCCACTGAAAGGTAAACGTTTAGCCATGATCAGCAATGGCTCTGGCCCCGCAGTCATTGCCAGCGACGTACTGCAACACCTTGGAGGAAAGTTAGCTGAGTTTTCGGATGAGATTCTAGGGAAACTAAAAACAGTGTCGAACGAATGTGCTGTTAACCCAATCGATTTATCAGGGGACTGGCAAAGTAGCAAGTTATTAAAAGCATTTACACTGCTGTTAGACAGCAAAGACATCGACGCCATCTTGGTGCTCTACAGCCCATCAGCCATCTCAGATCCTCTCAGTACCGCTTCGCAGCTTCTTGAGATCTACCGCAAACACCCAAACAGAAAACGGATTAATTTATTAACCAACTGGCTCGGTGAAACCTCGGCAAAACCAGCGCGCAGTTTGTTTTCCAAGCACGGCATTCCTACTTATCGAACGCCAGAAAGCAGCATAATGGCGTTTATGCATTTGGTACGCTATCGTGCCAGCCAAGTTCAATTGATGGAAACACCTTTATCAATCGAGCATATTGCGCAAGCCGGAATTAAAGCAAAAAATCTATTGCGGCAACAAACTGAGCCTGAGCTGAGCATCGATAAAATAGCGCAGTTACTGGATTGCTACCAAATCCCTACTCTTAGCCATGACAAGGCGAAAGAGACAACAGTGAGCTTACACCTTAACTGCGACCCCACTTTTGGGCCGGTTATTTTACTGGGTAACGAGCAACATCAACTACAACTTAAAGAGCACCAATTCAATACACAACAATTGAACGACCAACACTGTGTGGCTGGCTTCCCGCCCTTAAACGATAAACTCTCTAAGCTGTTGATCAAAAACGCGCTACAACGACGTAAGCTATCACCCATATCAAGCACACAATTTGAGTCTTTAACCCAAATATTAGTTCGCTTTTCTCAGCTCATCGTTGACCAAGGGTGTATAGAATCGATGCATCTCAATGTCAGCTTTAATCACCTTGGGCATTGCCAAATCACCCCAATCCACACACGTTTAAATAATGCTATCGAGCGTCCTTTGGCAATACTGCCGTATCCCATTGAGCTTGAATCAACCGTCACCTTAAAAGACAACACTCAACTGCTGTTGCGCCCAATCCGCCCTGAAGATGAACCCTTGCACGCGCAGTTTATTAATAATGTCAGCAAGGAAGATCTTTATAAGCGATTTTTCAGTGACGTCGGCGAGTTTGATCATCAAGCTCTTGCCAACCTCACTCAAATTGATTACGACCGTGAAATGGCCTTAGTGCTGGTTAAAGATAGGCAAATCTTAGGCGTAGTGCGCGCGATTACCGATATTAGAATCAATAGCGCTGAGTTTGCGGTACTGATTCGCTCTGATATGAAAGGCAAAGGACTGGGGCGGATTTTGATGCAATCAATCATCGATTATTGCAAACATAAAGGTATACAACGTATGGATGGGATGACGATGCCATCGAATAAAGGCATGGTCACGTTGGCACAAAAATTAGGGTTTTCAGCTAAAGTAGACTTTGAAGAAGGCGTGGTTGAGATGGAACTTAACTTATACCAATCGTACTAAATAACTGGTCATTCTAGCTTGTTAAAATGCTCGATAACGACGTTAGAATTTTTGATTGTAGAATAAAGCGGTTAATTCTGTTCGGATCAGTTATCCGTCAAACACTAAAAAGCCAACTCATTTGAGTTGGCCTGCGTATTTTGCAATCAAAAAGACAAACAAAACTGGATTATTGCAAAATAATCGCAGTTATTTGCCTGCTTTGATCTCTTTAATCACCATTACCGTTGAAGCAGCAATAAATGTGACGATTAGCGCTAGTTCCATATTTCTTCCACCCGTTATCAGTACATTACGTTAAAGACACAAACTTCAACACAATTGTAACAACAAGTGACGGAATGTATAGCTTTTATTCGGATTTATTCAGGGTAACCCTTCGGATTTTCCGATTGCCAGCGCCAAGTATCTTCGGTCATCTGTTGTAAAGTGCGGTTTGCCTTCCAACCTAACTCGTTTTCAGCCTTGGCAGGATCGGCCCAACACTCTGCAATATCACCCGGTCTGCGCGGTGCAATTTTGTAAGCGATGCTTTTACCGCTAGCTTGTTCAAAGGCTTTCACCATATCAAGTACACTGGAACCATTGCCTGTACCTAGGTTAAAAATATGCAATCCAGACTTAACGCCAACGCGCTGCAGTGCGGCAATATGACCGTCTGCTAAATCCATCACGTGAATGTAATCACGTACGCCGGTGCCATCTGGTGTTGGATAATCATCACCAAACACAGATAGATACTCACGACGTCCAACCGCAACTTGCGAGACAAAAGGCATTAAGTTGTTTGGAATGCCTTGTGGATCTTCGCCTAACTGACCACTTGGGTGAGATCCCACAGGGTTAAAGTAGCGCAGTAACGTGATGCTCCAATCTGGATTTGCCTGTTGGAAATCCGTTAAGCACTCTTCTACCATAAGTTTACTACGACCATAAGGGTTGGTCGCACTGGTTGGGAAATCTTCAGTAATTGGCACGGTATGCGGGTCGCCATACACAGTGGCTGATGAGCTAAATACTAAACGATTCACGCCAGCGTCACGCATTGCATCTACAAGCACCAATGTGCCATTCACATTGTTGTCGTAATACTCTAACGGCTTAGCCACTGATTCGCCGACTGCTTTCAATCCGGCAAAATGAATCACAGCATCAATATCGTATTGTTTAAGCGTTTTGACTAATAAGGCTTTATCGCGAATATCGCCTTCAACAAATTCAACCGTCTGCCCTGTTACCAAGCGAATACGCTGGTTCACACTGGCCTTACTATTGTATAAATTATCAAAAATCACAGGCGTGAAGCCTGCTTCTAAAAGCTGGATGCAGGTATGGCTACCGATATAGCCCATACCGCCAGTTACAAGTACTTTCATGAGTTTCGCCAACTGAGTTAATTACCCGCCAGATTACCTTATTTTAGCCCTTTTGAAAATTTGTCAGGCGTTAAATTCTGGTGAAGATTATCGGTAATTAATCAAAAAACCGTTTTATATCAAATGGATTTATGCAGGCGAATTGCTATTATCGAGTTTGTTTAATGAAGGGTAACTACATAAAGTTACTTATGCCACGCATTATACTTGCGCTAAGTGCTTTAAAAAGGAGATAAACAATGAAACTCAATTGTGATGTCGGTGAGAGCTTTGCTTCATGGAGCAAGGGTGATGATCAGCTGATCATGCCCTACCTCGACATGGCCAACATTGCCTGCGGTTTTCACGCCTCCGACCCAGATACTATGTCCAAAACAGTCGCTTTAGCAAAAGCGCATAATGTTTCTATTGGCGCACATCCCGGATACGCCGATCTGCAAGGTTTTGGTCGCCGCTCAATAGCGCACAGCCAACAACAAATTGTGCACCTTACGCTTTATCAAGTTGGTGCTTTGCAGGGGATCTGTCGCCTGCATCGCACGCAGGTTGACTACATCAAACCCCACGGCGCACTTTATAACGATATGATGCAAGATATTGAGCTATACAGCGCCATGTTACAAGCGGCCAGTATCCTAAATTTACCGTTAATGATATTGGCTACCGAACGCAGTGATTATGTGCAATTAGCCAAGCAAGCGAATGTCACTTTGATTCATGAAGGGTTTGCTGACCGACGCTATGGCGCCAACAAACAACTTGCGCCTCGCTCATTGTCTGGCGCTGTGCTTGAAGACGTTAAGCACGTCGAACACCAAGCAAAGGCAATGCTCAATAAGCAAAGCTTTAAAAGTATCGACCAGCAAGATATTCGTCTGCACGCCGATTCTTTATGTCTACATGGCGACAATGCCAATGCACTGGTTTTTGCGAAATGCCTGCGCCGCTTAATTGACGATCAGCAACAATGAATAACTGCAAAGCAACTATCTATTCAAAAACAGATGTGCCCAACCTGGATATGCCCACAATTGCGCGCGTAGGCGAATGTTGTGTCCTAATTGAATTTGCTAAAGATATTACGCCCAGTCTGCCAGCGGTAATCAATAGCGCAGTGCATCGCATCAAACAAACACTGGTGCCCGCGCCAATTAATTGCGTTCAGTCCTACACGACTCTATTACTGGAATTTTCACCGCTGAGTTTTGATTGGTCACACATTACAACCCAGCTCACCCGTTTGTTGGCAGAGCATACGACAACGGATAACTGCACTGCGCACCCCATTATTGAAATCCCTGTTTATTACGGCAAATCGGTGGCATTGGACGCCGAGCGCTATCAACGCCTGACAGGGCTTTCACTATCGGAAATCCAAACGCTACACAGCAGTGTTACCTACCAAGTGTACGCTCTTGGCTTTTCGCCAGGATTTGCCTTTATGGCCGATGTGCCTAAAGCTTTGCAACTTCCACGTTTAGATTCGCCGCGAGCCGTGGTGCCACAAGGCAGCGTCGCAATTGCAGGGCCACAAACGGCAGTTTATCCGCAAGCAAGCCCCGGAGGATGGAATGTGATTGGCAGAACGCCAATCGAACTGTATACACCCAATAAATCGTCGATGTCCTTGTTATCGGCCGGCGACAATGTTTGCTTTGTACCCATCTGCGCAGCTGAGTTTAAGTTACTCGGAGGCACGCTCTAAATTGCACAAGGTAATGACAATTTTAAAAGCCAGCCCACAAACGGGCATTCAAGATGGCGGCCGCTTTGGTTTTGCCCATTTAGGCATCACCCAAGGTGGCGTCGCCGACGAATACTCCTATCACTGGGCAAACAAGCTGTTAGGCAATCCATTTTCGAGCGCAGTCATTGAAGTGACACTAGGCGGTTTTGAAGCCGTGATACATCAAGACACTTGCATTGCGATTACCGGAGCCACCAGCCCAGTACTGTTAGATGGCGCGGTTGCCCCAACTTGGCAATGCATTAAGGTCAAAAAAGGCCAACATATTTCCATTCCCTTACCTCGCAATGGGTTACGCTACTATATTGCCCTGCCCGGCGGTATAGACGCTCCATTGCACCACCGCAGTCTCTCTACTGTACACAAAGAAGGATTAGGTGGCTTACAGAGCAATGGCGAACACTTAGTTAAAGGCGACTTAATTTACGCTCGCTTACCATACGCAAACAACGCTAAACAAGTAGCAGTGGCTGCGAGGTACATTCCAAAATTCAAACCTTCACACAGCACTAATCTAAATGTCATATTAGGGTCTCAGTATCGTACTTTTAGTCAGCAAGCATTAGATGAGTTATTTCATTCTCACTATTGCGTTGGCAAACAGAGCAACAAAATGGGATATCAAATGTCAGGAAACGCGATCGACTCGCCAAAGCAACATTTGATTTCAGAGGCCATCTCTTTAGGCGCGATTCAAATTCCGCCCAACGGGCAACCCATAATTATGCTTTGTGAAAGACAGACCATTGGTGGCTATCCGAAAGTAGGAAATGTCGCACGAATGGATCTAGGGAAACTGGCACAGCTTAAGCCGGGAGACAAAGTTAACTTTGTTAAAAGTGATGTGGATAAATGTATGCGTGAATACACACAATGGTTAAGGTTTTTCCAAAATACAACCTCGTGATAACAGGTAAAATAATCAAAAAAATTCTTGACCTGTTTCGAAAGAATTCACGTTGCATTGATATTGTGAATAACGAAGTTTCGCAATCCCCGAATAGCTATAGCCTAAGACCAGATCGCTGTAATTCTGCCAAAAACTTATCCAAGTAGTTATCCACAATTCGTGTGGATAACCGAATCCATCGAAAGCCGGTTACTAATAAACATTGCGTGGATTATAACTATCAATAGTGGAGAAATAGTCCCCACTATTGATAGGTTAAGATGTGATCAATAACTAAAACTCAACATAAAAAATGTCATAGACCGCGTGCACCTACACACATTTCATCGATTTTGTTCTATTACAGAGCGCCATTTTTCACCGGTTGTAACAACTGATTTATCAAGCTGTTAACCACCAATCCTAAGATAACAAAAGTCAACAATGGCAAAGCAAGCCATAACTGTGGATGAACGCGAGCGGGTAAATCAAATCCCCAATACAGCAATCCGCTGACACTCGCCTCAGCGCCAAGACTTGCCACCACACCGGCAATCAGTGCCATCAAACCATACTCACACCACAATGTGGATGAAATGCGTTTCTTGCTCGCGCCTAATGTGCGATAGAGGCGAATTTCTAATTGGCGCTGTGAAATACTCAAACGCAGCAGGGTAAATATCAGCAGTAAACCGGCAATTACCCCAAGCCCAGCCAAAACAGTAATTGACCAGACAATTTGCGACAGCAAAGTTTGGATTTTATCGCCCATTTTACGAATATCCAGCAAACTGACCGTAGGATATTGCGCCGACAGTGCTTGCACCATCGCATCGTTTTGCGGCTCAATTCGATAAGAAACCATAAATGCGCCCGGCATTTTATCGGCGTATTTAGGCGAAAAAATAAAATAGAAATTAGGCTTCATTTCGCGCCATTCGACTTTGCGAATGCTATTAACCACCGCTAGCACTGTTTGTCCGCTAATAGAAAAGCCCAACTCATCACCCAGTTTCAGCCCTAATGCTTCCGCTACTTCCGATTCTACCGACACCCCATTCTCACTGCCCCATGTGCCGCTAAGAGTATCGTTATAATCGGGCAATTGCTTTGCCCACGTCAGATTAAGCTCACGGCGCACCGCATCAGTTTCTTGATGTTCTTCAGAAACTTGCTTGGCATCGCGACCATTTACCGTAACCAAACGACCGCGAATAATAGGATAAGCTTGCGAACGTTCAATATTATCTTGGTCTAACTGCTTTAAATAATCATCGACTTCATAAGGAGCGATATTAATAGCAAATGCATTTGGCGCGTTCTCCGGTAAGGTGTTTCGCCAATCGCCTAATAAATCGGTTCTTACTAGCCAAACAATGGCAAGTAGCATCAAAGACAGTGCCAATGCGCCAAATTGCAAACCACTGGCAAGTGATGAGCGATTTAACCGACTGACCGCCAGCGCCATTGCCGGACCGAGTTTAAGTTTACCTATGCTCCTTGAAATCAGCACCGCCACTAACGCCAGCACTGCAAACAACGCCACCATACCCGCCAATACAATCCACACTAACGTATTGCTACCATAAACAATAAACATTGGCACGACAGGCACCGCCACCAGCCACAAGGCTTTGCTTTTGCCTTGCGTTTCGGGTTGTAAAACCGCACTTGCAGAGGTATTAAGCAAGTTAATCATTGGAATACCAAGCGCAGGTACACCAATCAACAAACAAGTGATAATAGACAGCACCGCAGGAGTGACACCGTAACCTGGTAGTGGGTCAGGCAGTAAATCGGCAAGAGGAATTCGCAGCAGCACTTCCAATAAGTAGCCGATACTGACTCCAAACAGTGCGCCGATAACAAACAGCAATAACACCTGAATCATCAGCCAGCGCCCTATCCACTTCTTGCTCGCACCGATACTCTTGAGCATAGCCACCGTTTGACGCCGTCCGGCGACATAGTGCTGACAAGTCAGAACTAAGGTGGTCGCAGCCATAATCACCACAATTGCTACCGTTAACGACAAGTATTGGGTGGTGCGCGTAAACATATCATTCGTGCGACTTGGGCTATGTTGATCTCGCCAGCGATCGCCAGAACCTAACGTTATGCCTTGTTTTAACTGCTGTAAATCGGCATTGTCGCCACTAAAATACTGCAGATATCGAACCCTAGAGCCAATTTGTAAAGCGCCCGTTTTTTCAATGTCACTGTGATGAATCATCGCTGTTGGCATCTGCTGGAAAGGATTAAAGCTCAGCCCAGGTTGCTGCTCAATTTCACCACTGACCACAAAATCAGCATCACCAATAGAGACCACATCGCCTATGTTGGCCTCTAATGCCAACATGGCGCGTTTTTCTAACCACAGTTCGCCTTGTGAAACATGAGATGCAAGGGTTTTACCCTTTGAAAGCTGTAAATCACCGCGCAGTGGATAAGCATCATCCACCGCTTTTACTGTCACCAACAACATATCTTGGTCGCTAAATGCCATAGTGGCAAAACGCACCATTGAAGCGGTTTGGATCTGTGATGGTAATGAATGACGGCTCAGTGTCTCTGGAATTGGGCTATCAGAGCGATATACCAGATCGGCGGTAAGCGCATCCGCGCCCTGCTTCACAATCACTTGTTCCATTCGCTCCGCTAGTGCTGACAGCGCAAACACACAAGCGATGATAAGAGTCAGCGCCACCGATATCGGCCATAACTGCCCATGGCGAATCTCTTTAAAGCTCCACGCCAATAAACGGCGATTGAGCTTAGGGTTGCTAGGCGCGAGACTTTCTGTATGTGCTTGAGTCATATCCCCTCCTAATTGCTATCAGGAGAAGATTGTGTCGTCGCCACCTGCAACTGACCGGACTGCATGCTCAGCACTCTATCGCACCTTGCCGCTAACGTATTATCGTGGGTAACCATGATTAAGGTGGTGCCGTGTTGCTGGTTTAAGCTAAATAACTGCTCAACGATATTTTGCGCAGTTTCATGATCAAGATTTCCCGTTGGCTCATCGGCAAACAAAATTTGTGGACGCAACATAAATGCGCGCGCCAGTGCCACCCTTTGTTGCTCACCACCAGACAATTCAGAAGGCAAATGATGCACACGCTCTTTCAGCCCTACAGAATCAAGCAGTTGCATAGCTCTTTGTTTATCTTCTGCCTCTCCGCGAAGCAAACACGGCAAAGTCACATTTTCTAAAGCACTTAAACTGGGGATCAAAAGAAAGCTTTGGAACACAAACCCAATGTGTTGACTGCGCAGATCCGCCCTTTGCTCATCGTTTAAACTTGATAACGAATGCCCCAACAATTGCACATCGCCCTCACTCGGCACGTCCAAACCGGCAAGCAAGGTCATCAGCGTAGACTTACCCGCACCAGAGGCACCGACAATGGCAACACTTTCTCCTGAATCTATCTCCAAATTTACATTTTGTAGGATTGTTAAATGTTCTTGTTTGGTAGAGACTGTTTTAGTTAAAGATTGAGCCTTAATTACGGATGTGGTCATGATACGTTTGCTTTCCTTACTTTTTGTCTGTTTTTCCATGAATGTCAGCGCGGCGACACTGCTTGTGCTCGGCGATAGCTTAAGTGCGGGTTATCAAATGCCCATAGAAAAAGCCTGGCCAACATTATTACCCGATGAACTGGCACAAAACGGTCATCAAATGAGAATCATTAACGGTAGCATATCAGGTGATACTACAGGTAATGGTTTAAATCGACTTCCAGCACTATTGCAACAACATCAACCGGATTACGTGCTGATTGAATTGGGTGCTAATGATGGTTTACGAGGCTTCTCGCCTAAACTGGTCAAAAATAACTTAGTGAAACTGATTGATTTAAGCCAAGAGAGCGGCGCAAAAGTGATTTTAATGCAAATCCAAGTGCCGCCTAATTATGGTAAACGTTATACGCAATCATTTGCACAGGTTTATCCTACCGTAAGTCAAGAAAAGAACGTGGAATTGATTCCATTTTTTCTGGCCGAGATCATCACTTCTAAAGATTTAATCATGCAAGATGGTTTGCACCCTACTCAAAAAGCTCAGCCTTGGATTGCGAAGTTTGTGGCGCAACAACTGACTCCAATACTGTAAAGGACAAGTAAATCATGAAGATTGAACCGGTAATCAATGGCGTTGTCGCCCGCACTGCGCATCCTGCAGGATGTGAGCAAGCAATCAAAAACCAAATAGAACTCGTTTCTCGTTCAAAGCCCATCAGTGATGGGCCTAAACGGGTATTAATTCTCGGTGGCTCATCAGGATTTGGGCTTGCGGCGCGCATTGCGCTTACCTTTGGCGGAGCTAACGCTGACACTATTGCCGTTTCTTTTGAACGAGGCCCGTCGGAAAAAGGCGTAGGAAGTGCTGGATGGTACAACAACATTTATTTTAAGCAGCAAGCACAAGCGAAAGGCGCAGAAGCGGTAAATATCATTGGCGATGCCTTTTCAGATTCAGTGCGCCAGCAAGTATTAGACGCCATTGACACGCAATTTGATGGACAAGTCGATTTAATCATCTACAGCCTAGCCACTGGCGTGCGCCCTAAACCGAATTCAGATGAACTGTGGCGCTCATCAATAAAACCCATTGGCGAGTCTTTAACAGGCGCAAGCATTCGCCTAGAAGATGATACTTGGCAAGAAACTCAATTACCTGCGGCCAGCGAACAAGAGATCCTAGATACGCAAAAAGTGATGGGCGGTGAAGATTGGCAAAGCTGGATTGATTTACTGATCAACAAAGACGCCATTGCGCCAAATTGCCAAAGCATTGCTTTTTCTTATATTGGCCCAGAGTGTACGTACCCTATTTACCATCAAGGGACATTGGGACGCGCTAAGGTCGATTTGCACCAAACCAGCCATGCCATTAATTTGAAATTGGCCCCTTTTAACGGCGGTGCGTACGCCTGCGTTTGTAAAGCATTAGTGACTAAAGCCAGCGTATTTATTCCCACCTTTGCCCCTTATGTATTAGCGCTCTATAAAACTATGAAAGCGCAGGGACTGCATGAAACTTGTATTGAGCAGATGCAGCGCTTATTTAACTCTAAGTTATACCCACAACCCATTGTGGATGGAGAGCGACTGATTCGGATGGATGATTGGGAATTAAAGCACAGCGTACAACAAAACGTCTCCGCACTGCTTCCTCAGTTAACGGCGGACAACTTTAGCCAGCTAGGCGACTATCACGGTTTTAAAACCGAATTCTTACAACTGAACGGGTTTGCCATTGATGGTGTAGATTATCAGCAAGAGTACACCCTAGAGCAATTGCAGGCTTTACGCCCTTAACCTTTAACCCTTAACAATACAAAACGCTTCCCACTGCGGTTATCTTGCAAGATAACCGCGAATCCCTCTGCACTTCAGGCAAACTACGACTATTCTTATATCTATTACAGTAATTAAGTGAGTCTTTGTCTGGTTAATACAGGTGAACTGTATAAATACACAGTACACCTTATCAAGTTCTGCCCTAGACCACTCGCAAGGAATACTGATTCGTTTTTTGCATAGTCCTGCTATTTAGTTCTATCTCGCACAATCATGAACACCTTACCTGTACGGCATAAATAGATTTAGCCAAAGTTCACTCAATTTTCACCAATGGCAAAGTAATGGATTACGTATGGCCAGAGTTAATACCCAACAGCTAGAAGTCCCTAATAAGATCTACTGCTCATGGCAAGATATGTTAGAGATCCTAGCGAAGTTTTCGCATGTGCCTGTGGCCATGATAAATCGTTTAAATCAACATCAACTGGATGTATTTTGTTGCAATCACAATATTGATAACCCTATTCGAGTAGGCGATACCTTTGCCCTTGGCGAGCATCACTTTTGTGAAACCACTTTAAAGACCGACTCTATTTTGGTGGTTCCCGACCGAACCTTAGATCCTAAATGGCAACATTTATCCAAACCCCTGACCGATAAAACCCGTTCTTACTTGGGTGTGCCACTGCACTGGCCAAATGGCACTCCTTTTGGCACCTTATCGATCCTCGATAATAAAATTAATCACTTTAAGATTTCTATTCGAGAATTGTTGTCGGTGTTTAAGGATTCAGTCGAAGCGCAACTCACCGTTATCTATCAAAACCAAAAGCTACAGCTGGTCAACAAAGAGCTGCAATCGCGCATACAAAACCGCACTGTAGAGCTGGCTAACCTTAGCTATCAGCTTGATAAAGAATCGACCAAACGTAAGCAACTCGAGCGCGAAATCCACTACCAGCAGCATCACGATACTGGAAGCGGACTGTTAAATGCTAAAGCGTGGGAGCTAGAAACCAATCGCATTGTCAATCAAGCCGATTTACACAATCAAGAAGTGGCGGTTTTCTATCTTGGCATCAGTAATGGGCAGCGAATCCAAATTGATATGGGCGCAGAAACGCTCGATCAGATCATCAAACAAATCAAAGACAAGCTCGGTGAACTGGGGCCAAAAACTCAATTGAGTGCTCGCCCGCGCTCAAATGACATCGCTTTTACCCTATTATCGAATAACGACAACAAAAACTACGATGCGATTATCCGTCACATCATGGACGTAACATCGCAAGACTTTGATGTGCCATCGGGTAAAGTGCGCTTGCAAGTGTATGTCGGTGCTTCTATTAGTCATCCGCAACGAAACCCACAAAATATGGCATTAACGGTGCAAGCCTATCAAGCGATGCAAAATGCCCGCGAATCAGGTAAACGTATTCTGTTTTATGATGATAACCAGATTGAAGGCGGCACTAAGCTCAATCGCCTTGAGAGTTACTTTATTGAATCTATTCGCGACAATGCCATTAAGTTGTTTTATCAACCGCAAATCGCACTAAAAAATGGTCAATGGTACAGCGCCAGCACCTCGATTCGTTGGGATCACCCCATTTTAGGTAATGTGTCTGAGCTCTCTATTAGTCAGCTGTGCGATCAACCAGAAATTGCCGATGCTCTGTGCCATTTTGTGGTCCGAAAATCCATTTATATCGCCAAGCAATGGCGCGCCATTAAACCCAACTTTAGAGTGGCGATTAAACTCAATGCTTGTCAACTTGCCTCAAAAGACTTAGCCATGTACCTGCATTTATGGCTTAAAGAAGCACAAATTCCCGGTGCAGCGCTCGAAATCGAAGTCTCCGAGAAACAACTGTTTGCCAACGAATCCACCCTGCAAGCCACATTAGAACAAATTTCTTCACTGGGCATTAATTTAACCCTATGTGATTTTGGGCATGGGCACGCCTCATTTAGTTATCTAAAACACAGCCCGTTTAAGCGCATTAAAATCGATAAATCCTTTACCGATAATTTGCAACACAGCTCCGAAGATCGCAGCTTTTTACATTCTTTAATGCAAATTACCACCCGTTTAGGCTTAGATACCGTACTCACAGGCGTTGAAAGCAAAGAGCAAGAACAATGGTTATTGCAGTTTGATACCCCGTATGCCGAAGGTAAAAAGTATCACGGCCCTATGACGCGCAAAGACTTTGAGCAGTTCTTATATAAACAAAGTGAGATAAACCAGCATTAGCATGGCAATTAGATAAACATTTTTATGAACATTTTTATAAACATAGTCACCAAAGGGTTGTTATAATCCGCCAATGCTTGAAATCTAGGGTTCCCAAATGGATCTGCTTACCGCAAAACTGAAAAAACTCGAAAAACAAAACTACAGCGCATATCAACAGATCAAGGGAAGTTATGACTTCACCGACTTCACCTTGCACATCGACCATGTTCAAGGTGATTCCTACGCTTCCCCTTCCCGATTTAGAGCCATTCGTCCGTGGTCTGTAACGGGTTTAGATTTCATAAAAGAAACCTCAGAGGCGTATCAATTAGCGGCGCGTGATTTTATTGGGCGCACCCTTGCCGAGTTTGCTAAACAAGATAATGCCATCTCAGTCGCCACAACGGCGCAGGTAGTGTTAGATAACACCGCAGTCTTGTTTACCGAACAAGGCATAGAATTGCGTTTTAGAATTAATCTTCCGGCCGATGGACGCTCTATTCTGGCTAAGAAAGCGCTCAATATCATTACTTTCTATTTGCCGAAATACATTCGTAAAGCCACCCTGTGGCGCGAACTTGACCAAACCCGCTTTGCTAAACATTGTGAAGTGATTGAAGACCAAAGCGCGCTTAGAGAGCAACTTGCCGAGCACAATTTAGTCAGCTTTATCGCCAACAACAGTGTATTACCGCGTCTATCTGGTGAAAGTGATATGCCAATGAAAGACGCCCTGCCAATGAAAGCGCCGTCTGAGCTTGCAGTGACATTGCACACGCCTAATAGAGGTTATGTCACCGGTCTTGGCATTAAAAAAGGCATCACTTTAATTGTCGGCGGCGGTTTCCACGGTAAATCGACGCTATTAAACGCCATTGAAAAATCCATTTACGATCATATCCCCGGTGACGGTCGCGAATATTGCGTCACCGATCCATTAAGCATGAAGATCCGCGCTGAAGACGGACGTTGCGTACACAACCTCAACATTGCCAACTTTATCAATCATCTGCCAATGCAGAAATCCACCACTGATTTCTCCACCCAAGATGCTTCTGGCTCAACCTCACAAGCGGCTTGGTTGCAAGAGTCGATAGAATCTGGCGCTAAATGTTTGCTTATCGATGAAGATACCTCAGCAACCAACTTCATGATCAGAGACGAGCGCATGCAAGCGCTAGTGGCAAAAGACGCCGAGCCTATCACTCCTTTGGTCGACAGAATTGCTGAATTGCGCGACCAAGAAAGTATCAGCTCCATCATAGTGATGGGAGGATCAGGGGATTATCTTGACGAAGCGGACAATGTGATACAAATGCATGAGTATCAGCCTGTTGATGTCAGTGAAAAAGCCAAGCAAGTGATTGCGCTGCACCCTTCTGCGCGTAGTCATGAGTGCGAACAACCGCTACAAGAAAGCAAGCCGCGCTCGTTTAATCGTGCTTGTCTGCAAACCTTACTTGCAGAAGGCAAATTTAGAGTCGGCGCGAAAGGGAAAAACGCTTTGCGTTTTGGTAAAGAATTTATCGACATCTCGGCCCTAGAGCAGCTACAAACATCCAATGAAATCAATGCCATTGGCTGGACACTGTTTCAATTGGCTCAGCAACCGGGTTGGAGTTCAGATCTCAGCCTTGAGAGTGAAGCGATACTAGAAACCCTAGATTGGCATGCCGCTATGCCAAATAATGGTGATATTGCTAAGCCGCGAGTATTAGATTTACTGGCAACCTTAAACCGCTTACGCAAAGCGCAATTTAAAGCCTCCAAATAAGACAAAGCGCTCCCTTAACTCAGTAAGGGAGCGCTTTGTGCTTGCTTTGAGTTGTTTCAGCGATCACAGCTTCTTAATAAATCGTCCCATCAACCCTGGATGATAGCTCCAATGATGGCTAAAGATATCAAGTAATTCGGGGTTGCCATATTTAGAAAGGCAAAGGGCATGGAAACGATTATGCCTAGCTTGTAGCTCAGCCACCTTATCCACCATCTCTTGCGACTGTTTAGGCGCAATAAAGTCTGACAGCACTACCATATCTGCATTTAAAAATTTATCGGTGTGCATTAAATCGATGCATTTTTGCAATACAGGCTCAAAGTCTGTGCCGCCATGAAATGTGTACGAAAGAAAATCACTCGCTTCACGCAAGCCATCTTTTTTGGTTAATTCATAGGTGATTTGTTCGGTAGAAAACATGATTACAAAGCAGTCTCGCTGCTCAGCGAGCGCAATTTGCATCAAAGCATACGCCATTGCTTTGGCGCACTGCTCAGGGAAACCGCTCATTGAACCTGAGGCATCCACACAAACAATAAATGGCCCTTTTTCTAAATCTAACTCACTAGAGTTTGGCGTATGCGCATTCACTTTGCGTAACTTACGAGACTTACCTGCGGTGCGATAATTCATCAAGCGTTTATCAACTAAATGCTGGTAGAAAATCACTTCCAGTTCAGGGTAAGCCAAAAACATGGTTTCGTTGGGCAGCAGTTTGCTCAAATCGTCACTTTCATGAATGCCGACAATATCATCGGTTGCTTCATCTGACTGCTCTTCGACCAATTGCAATTCCACCGCAGGTCTTTTTCTCAGCGCAGGGTCGTCAACTTGACTTGCCATGCGCCCAAGTTCATTGGCAATCTCTTTTAAGCCGCTGTGCTTGCGCAAAAAGGTGGCGTATTTTGCCATGGTTGCAACATCGGTGCGGCTTAGCTTAGCGGCCGCCATATCCCATAGGCGACCCAATTGCGCTTCGTCTCCCGCATCGCCGATTTGACGCATGTTTTTCATGTTTTCCATACGATTATACAAATCGTCCAAAAACTTTTGCTTGTCAACTTCTAGCTCATCAAGTTGCAACTGCTTCACCGAACGATACAAAGATTGATACCATTGATCGCAGAAAAAATGCGCAAACATAGGGTTGGGCGCACTTTCTTGTCGCTCTAACAAGCGCTTTGCGGTGGAGTAGAAATTGCTATTGCCTTTTAGCTGACGAATCGTCGATTTTATCTGCGCTTCAAACTGAGCTTCATCCCAATGAATTACGGTTTGATAAAGTGCCAACTCTTGGCGAATTTGTTCCGACTCAGATACTTTGCTAATGCGTCGTTTAACCGAACCTTTCCACTTACGCAGATGGTTGGTAACCGACGCTTGCATGCCGGGTTTTTCCGATGCCATCAATACCTGACTGCGGCCAATCAAATCATTGACTGCCGTTTCAACCATACCCGATTCGGCGACCGACATTGCCAGATTTAACGCATCAACTCCAAGCATCGCGCTCTCCTATTCGGTAAAGAAATCGGCAAGCATACCGATCCTTTGCGCCACTTTCTTCGATCTTTGCTGTGACTCACTTAAGGTCACAGACAGTTGCTGCAAACTTGACTCCATCGCAGTCGGTAATTCAGGTTCAATAAAGTTATGCGGCAAAGCGCCGTGAAAATCTGAACGCACTTTGGTAAACAGCAGTTCGGCTTGCATCAATTGATTCACCGCCTCGTTGGCACGCGCATGCCAAGTTTGATGTTTTTCCACATCTAACCCTGCGTTGGTGACCAAACCTAGTAATACAGAGCGATTCGCAATATCTTTAATAACAAGGTGATTTTCGCCATCTAATGCAAATTTGAGAGACATCAAATTAGGGTTGTGATTGACATAGCCATACACATCACCACCACCATGGTTAATGGCATTAACTAACTCAGTGTGTGGCACGTACACATAACGGGTATCGCCTTTGTCGTGCTCAGAGACAGACTGATTACTTTGCAATAGCACCAGTTTCACTAAATTACGGGCATTGCCCACACTGTGCGAGCGCCAGTCATCAAGATCAACCTTAAAGCCTTCCTTACCCTTACGCAGCAGTCCAGAGGTATGCTCGGACTCTACTTGCATGACGTTAGCATCTTCAATATCAGCTTGAATATCAGCGAGTTCTTCATTGCTATCTTCGATGATCTGTAAAATTTCTTTTTGATTAAAGGCGTGTTTTAGCGCAAATTCATGCATGACTTCTCTAACGATAAGGCGCGATGCAGGGCTGTTCCACAAACAATCTTGAATGAGCAGTAAATCAAGGGCATTGATTTTTTGACGGCCATTAAAAAACGCACTCGCTTTTAATAGTTTCACCGCTTTTTTCCAGCGACGATCTGACACATACAACTCATCTGAGTTAAGTTTGTCTTCGTTTTCTTTGTGGCGAGTTTCGAGCATGGTTTTTAGCTGATACAGCTTGTTAAATACTTCATCAGATAGTGGCATGCTGTCAAGCTCACTTAACCACTGAGTATACTCTTGGTTTGAAATAGTCAGATCTTCAGGCACTTGCGCCTCTTGCGGCGTGCCAACGGTGAGCATGCTATGGAAGTTTTGTTTATCTTGAATTCGATTGACGAACACGCGCACCAACATGCGATCGTACAGTGCTTCCAAACCGCTATCTTGATCGGGCAGTTCATTGGACGCGGAAATTAACAGGCGCATCGGCACTTTTTCAATTTCACTGCCATTTTTAAAGGTCTTTTCGTTCACCACGGTCAACAAGGTGTTTAAGATTGCCGGACCTGCTTTCCAAATCTCATCAAGGAACACCACGTTAGCAGTGGGCAAATAACCTTTGGTTAAACGAACATAACGCCCATGATCTTTTAGATCTTGAATACTGAGCGGCCCAAACACCTCTTCAGGGGTTGAAAAGCGCGTCATTAGGTACTCAAAGTAGCTGCTACTTTCAAAGGCTGAAATGAGACGTTTTGCAATCAGACTTTTGGCAATTCCCGGCGGTCCCAGCAAAAACACGCTCTCACCGGATAAGGCGGCGAGTAAGCAGAGTTTAATGGTGTGTTCGCGTTCATAAACACCTTCCGAAAGCACTTTAACTAATTTATTAATACGTTCGGAACGTAATGCGCGCTGCGCATGAGACACACGGGTGTTTTCCATTCTAAAATTGCTCCATTAAACTGCTTATTGACCCTGTTTGAGTCTAGTAAAAGTATATGCCACCGCTGGGCTCTTTTCCCTAGTAGGTCTAATAACTTAGCGAGATCTGGCTCACACTGCAAACTTAGTTTGTAAATGTGTTGTTTAACCTATTCATTCAATACGTTAGTTTGAATGCATGTGCGTTTTTAACGCCAGCGCATTCACCATGATTGTAAACACGAATGCCGAAAAATAACCTTAATTGAGTAACAAATCATGCATAAAACTCTGCATAGCTGGAAGAATCTCTCTCTCATTGAAGAACCGTTAACTCTGCCCAACGGCGTAGAGGTTGAACACACCTCAATTGTTCACCCTGGCGCGGTGGTTATTTTGGCAAAAACATCACAAAATAAGCTGTTATTGCTCAATCAATACCGCCCTTCATTAAAAGACTGGCTTCTAGAAATACCCGCAGGCACGCTCGATCCAAATGAAGATCCACTGACTGCGGCCAAGCGTGAACTGGAAGAAGAAACCGGATATAGCGCCAAAAAATGGCAAAGTTTTGGCAAACTTACCCCAATGGCGGGATTTTGTAATGAAGTCCAATATCTGTATCTTGCGCAAGACTTATCATTGACCCAAAGTTTAAGCCAAGATACTGACGAAGTTATCGAGGTGCTTGAGGTTTCCATTGATGATCTGCTGGCTTGGATTCAACAAGATAAAATCACCGACGCTAAAACAATCGCAACGCTGTCAAAAGCATTACTCAACGGAATATTAAATTAAAAGGAATAGTCATGGACTTTCGCTCAGATACTGTCACCCAACCTACCCAAGCAATGCGCGACGCCATCGCTAACGCCCCTGTAGGTGACGATGTTTACGGGGATGACCCAACCGTTAACGAACTGGAAGCTTGGGCGGCAAAAACTCATGGGTTTGAAGCTGCGCTGTTTACCTCATCGGGTACACAAGCCAATTTACTGGGCTTAATGTCGCATTGCGGACGTGGCGATGAGTATCTTTGTGGTCAGCAAGCGCACAACTTTCGATACGAAGCTGGCGGCGCGGCAGTATTAGGCTCAATTCAGCCACAACCTATCATGAACGAACCTGACGGCACTTTGTGTTTTAAAAAGCTTGAAGCGGCCATAAAACCAGACGATTTTCACTGTGCGCAAACTAAATTACTCAGTTTAGAAAACACCATTAATGGCAAAGTACTGCCGCTTGAGTATTTAGCCCAAGCACGTCAGTTTGTGGATAAACACGGTTTAAAACTGCACCTTGATGGCGCACGTGTTTACAATGCAGCAGTGGCGTTAGGTGTTGATATTAAAGAAATTGCTCAGCATTTTGACACTATGACAGTGTGCTTATCTAAAGGCTTAGGCGCACCGATTGGCTCTCTTCTCTTAGGTGACACTGTCACCATAAACAGAGCGCGTCGCATCCGTAAAATGCTTGGCGGCGGCATGCGTCAAGTAGGTTTGCTGGCGGCCGCTGGCAAATTAGCGCTCACTGAACAAGTCGCGCAACTGTCGGTCGATCATGCAAACGCGCAAATTCTGGCGCAAGGTTTAGCTAAGCTAAAAGGCTTTCACGTTAAACCTGAACTGGTACAAACCAATATCGTGTTTGCCAAGCTTGATGATGCGGTTGATATTGACGCTATTTGCGCCGACTTAGAAAAAGAAGGCATTTTGGTGACCCCAAGTAACCCTATTCGCTTTGTGACCCACAAAGACATCAGCGCGGATGATATCAAGCTGTTATTAGAACGTTTGGCAAGCAAATTGAATGATTAAGCTCTAAGAAAATAATAAATAAACTATTAATAAATAAGAAAAAACCGTCGTTATCTGCGATAGATAACGGCGGTTTTATTGTTTTTATAGCCAGATGCTATGCTCGACGCTATTAGTTAACCCTATTAACGGCGGCGATTCTTACCACGATTTTTATGAACGCCTAATTTTGCTTTCAGCTTACGTTTTTCAGAGCTGCGACTGCGACGAGGCGCATTTTCTTCAAACACTTCTGAATCTGGGCTTGGCTCAAATCCGGCTAACCACTCTTGCGGTAATTTCTGATCCAGCAATCGCTCAATGGCTTCTAAAAGATATTGCTCGTTGTGACTCATCAAAGACACCGCATGCCCCACATTGCCAGCACGGCCACTGCGACCAATGCGGTGCACATAATCTTCGGCTTTGTATGGCATATCATAGTTGATGACGTGTTCTAACTCTTTAACATCAATGCCACGAGCGGCCACATCCGTTGCCACCAGCGCGCGCACTTTGCCTGCTTTAAACTCATCTAACGCGCGCTGTCTTGCGCCTTGGCTTTTATCACCATGAATGGAAGCAGCTTGGATGCCATCCAGTTTTAGCTCTTTTGCCAGTGCTTCGGCGCCCTCTTTGGTTCGAGTAAACACCAGTACTTGTTGCCAATTACGCGAACCAATTAGATACGACAACAATTCACGTTTACGCTTTTTATCTACGGGATAAACGATTTGTTCAACACTGTCCGCTGTTGAGTTGGCAGGGCTTACTTCCACTTCAACTGGGTTATTTAAGATTTTGTACGCAAGATTTTTAACCGCTTTTTTAAAGGTTGCGGAGAAAAACAGAGTTTGACGGTCACTGTTTAGCTTTTGCAGAATGCGTTTAATATCGGGCATAAAACCCATATCCAACATGCGGTCTGCTTCATCAAGCACTAAATACTGGGTGTATTGCAAAGTGAGGTTTTTATTAAACAGATGATCAAGTAACCTTCCGGGAGTGGCGATTAAAATATCACAGCCACGATTAAGATTAGTCACTTGCACATTAAAGCTTGTGCCGCCGTACACCACCACGGTTTTTAGCTCCGTCGGCTTAGCATACTCAGTAATAGCATCAAACACTTGCTGCGCCAGCTCACGCGTTGGCACTAAAACGAGAGCTTTGACTTTGCATTGTGACTGCGGATTATGAGCGGTGATCTCACCCATCAGCTTTTGAATGATCGGCAATCCAAAAGCGGCTGTTTTGCCAGTACCTGTTTGCGCCGCGGCTAATACGTCTCGTCCCTCAAGTACATGCGGAATGCCTTCGGCTTGTACCGGTGTTGGTGTCACTATGTTCAGTTTCTCTAAGTGTTCAACAAGAGATGTTTCAAGACCAAGGTCGGCAAATTGGGATGCAGGCATACAGGATTCCGTTGGATGTTTTCTTTAAGGCAGGGATTCTACTTTAATTTAGCCTCAGTTACAGCCTCTATCACCTCTGGATAAAAATCGAGAAAGACTTGGTCAAGCGTTTGATAGTGCTGTTGTAATGTTGCAAAGCAATCAGCCAATGGCGCCATTCTAACACTGCGTAGCGACATGCGGCTAAGGGCAAAGCCGATGTTGTCCAGATCTTGATAAGAATAAATCCAACCGCCGTCCCACATGCTAGTGACCACTTTTTGATAACGCTCAGGAAGAATGATATCCGGCGCAGAATGAATGAACTTAGGATGCGTCAATTGCTCGGCATGCTCACAAAACTGAGTTAGTGAATGTTGATGAAACTTATCCCAATGCCGCACAAGGCAGTGATCCCAAAACACATCTAGTGCTATCGGTGAAAAGCGGCGACGTTCGCCAAACAAAGGCTTGATGGCGACAATTGCAGGGTGACTGTCGGTATAACTGTCGATAAATCGATGTAAGCGAATACCATGAGTCACCTTTGGCGGATAATGCCTTTGCGGGTTACCGCGCACAAAATCCCCCAGCAGGTTGCCTAATAGACTGCTATTGCTCACATGCGCTAAATGTAAATGGCCTAAAAAGTTCATTCTTTGACTTTATTTCCTTAGATTACTGCCACTTTAAAGCCAACAGCAGGTTATATCTATGTCGATACCTAGAGACGCAAGCACAACCTACTTAATCAAACAGTTCGATGACCAACTTGTTGTCTCTAATCACCAGATTAGGTTCAGCCGATTTAATCAGTGCTTCTTGCAGTACGTGGCTATCGAGCTTATACACCGGCTTTTGCGATAAGCCATAGCCAATCATAGAAACCGCAGGCTTGATAAGCCGTTTAATGTCTGCCGGTAATGGCGTGCCATTTTCGGTAAATTGTTCAAGCCGGATGGATTGTAGAAAGACCTCACCTGTTTTGGCATCGTAATGTGGCACTGCGCTAAATTCGAGATCCAAATCTAAACGTTGTTTTGGCGAATCAAACAGTTGAACGTTCGCCACAGTATTGGCAAATACCGCGACTCGGTCGGCATCACTGCGCCCAATTTTGACCGCAAGATCTGTCACCGAAACTTGCGCATACATTAGGTTTTCAACGCCAACCGATTGATTAAAGCTGACGTTATCGTGCAAATAATCGGTCATTTCTTGCTCCGTTACGCTATAACTGGCACACCCGCCCAGCATAATGCTGAAGATAAGTAGAAACATCTGCGACATAGAAAGACGCACTTTTTGCAAACTTTTGAATCGCGACCATCGCGACCTTGCTAATGGCAACCTTGTTAATGGCAACCTTGCTTTGCGTAGCAATATCAAAGGCAACTGTGATAGCCATTGGTACTGATGTTTTCTCTTTTTATTCATTGATATTCGCTCTATCGTGCCATCGCAGATCTTTACAGCTAAGTGTTAATCTCAATAACTGTCAAGGAAGGTTATATACTTTGCTCGGTGATGGTTAAGTTACACCATCAAATAAAGGACTTAGCCTGATAAAACTGGCTTGGTATTGACAATAACAGAGCTTAATTTCAGGTATTCTCCGTGCACACTTTAAAATAACATGTGAAATAACGAATAATTGTCCATATAACAAGCATCTGAACGAAATGTTAGTTTCTGTTTTACGTGCTTACTTTGCGTCACGTTACACTATTCAAATCAACATACTATTTATACGAATACATTAAGAGCTATAGGCAAGATGAATTTACAGTACTGGAAAAATAATATTAGTGGTCTTTTAGTGGTGGGCGTTTTTCTCATTGCCGTTGCCATCTTTACCTCATTAATTCCTTCAATCGATCTATTAAGCTCAGATTCAAGTGTATTAGGGGCGATATTTACCTATCTAACCTACTCTGCAGGCTCACAAGGATTCTTAATTACGCTGGCTATTTTAGTCATTGCTATTGCGCTAAAAACGCCAACTAAAAAACGTCTGTTCATTTTAATGGTGCAGCTTGGCGTATTACTGGTGCTCTCTTTTGGCGCAAAATCACTGCTTAAAAAAGTGACCCAAAGCCCTCGACCTTACACCGAAGCAATAACACAACTGCATTTGGTCGATTCCCCGCAAGATTTTTATCATCTGGATATGCCAGATCAAAATGCGGTCATTGAGCAAGCCTCAAACAGCGGCGTATCGCACTGGCGCACCATTCACTGGCAAGGTGAGACAGATTACTCGTTCCCATCTGGGCATACTGTATTTGTGGCGCTGTGTTTATTCTTCTTTGGCGGTTTATTTGTGCAACGTAAACAATATCTTGCCCTATCTATTTTATTGCTATGGGGATTAGGCGTTGCGTACAGTCGTTTGTGGCTTGGCATGCATAGACCCGAAGATCTTATTGGCTCTGCGCTGGTGGTTGGGGCGATCGCAATATTTATTCCCGCTCCTTCATCGCGTAAACCTTCGGCTTAATTTAGGTTACTTCACAATAAAGAAGGTTAAAGGGCAATTTGTCACTAAGTTACCCTTTTTCATCGATTAAAAAGCGCTGTTGTTCTCTACAGGATAGATTCTTATTGATGTATCCGCTGAAAGAACGCAAAATAGCGCTCCTTCCCAAGAAGGTGAGCGTTTTGTACTTTATACCAATCGTACTAAATAACGGGTCATTCTAGCTTGTTGTGATTGGTATTATTCAACTACGCTCCTACTAGTTTCTTAGTTTGCAGGCAAATCCGCCTCCACCCTTTCACATCGAGAACATCTATGAGTTTTGACTCCCTTGGTCTATCTGCCCCTATTCTTCGCGCTATTGACGATCTAGGTTATACAAAGGCATCTCCTATTCAAGAGAAAGCCATCCCTGCCATTATTGCAGGTAAAGACGTCATGGCAGCAGCGCAAACCGGTACCGGTAAAACCGGCGGTTTTAGCTTGCCATTGTTAGAAAGATTAAGCTCAGGCCCAAGACCTAAGGGAAATCATGTACGCGCGTTAATATTGACCCCGACTCGTGAATTAGCGGCGCAAGTGCATGACAGTGTTGTTCAATACAGCGCGCACCTAGAAACCACATCTACAGTGGTATTTGGCGGCGTTAAAATTAACCCGCAAATGCTCAATCTGCGCAAAGGTTGTGATGTTTTGGTGGCAACGCCCGGTCGTTTGTTAGATTTGCATAGCCAAAACGCGGTGAAATTTTCGCAGCTAGAAGTGTTAGTGCTAGATGAAGCTGACCGCATGCTGGATATGGGCTTCTTTCGCGACATAAAGCGAATTCTTGATTTACTGCCAAAACAGCGTCAAAACTTGCTGTTTTCTGCCACTTTCTCCCCAGAAATTCGTGATTTGGCACGTGGCTTGGTTAATAACCCTGTTGAAGTATCAGTAAACCCGCCTAACTCAACCACTCAACTGGTTGAACAAAGTATTTATGTTTCTGATAAAAAACAAAAATCAGCTATCT
Source organism: Vibrio neonatus (assembly GCF_024346975.1). Lineage (NCBI taxonomy): Bacteria > Pseudomonadati > Pseudomonadota > Gammaproteobacteria > Vibrionales > Vibrionaceae > Vibrio > Vibrio neonatus. The sequence continues at coordinate 759,955 of NZ_AP024886.1, forward strand.
TGGCGAATTTGATCAAACAAGGTGATTGGCAACAGGTGTTGGTGTTTAGCAAAACTAAGCACGGCGCAAACCGCCTCGCACGCTTTTTAGAAGCAGAAAACATCTCTGCATTGCCTATTCACGGCAATAAGAGCCAAGGCGCTCGTACCAAAGCGTTGGAAGAATTTAAAACAGGCAAGATCCGCGTATTAGTAGCGACCGATATCGCTGCGCGTGGTTTAGATATCCCTCAATTGCCTCAAGTGGTTAACTTTGATTTACCACATGTATCTGAAGACTATGTACACCGCATTGGTCGTACTGGTCGCGCAGGAGAAACAGGCAAAGCTTATTCACTGGTGTGTGCAGACGAAGCCAAAGAATTGTTCGCTATTGAACGCTTGATTGGCAAAGTGCTTGAGCGTCACGTTATGCCAGGCTTCCAACCCGTCAATCCACTTCCTGAATCCAGACTGGATACTCGCCCTATTCGCCCGAAAAAGCCTAAGAAACCAAGAACCGGTCATAAAGATGGACAACGCTCGGCGGACAATGCCAGCGGACATAAGCCTGCCAATAAAAACAGACGTCACTCGTCGGCGCGTAAACCGCAATCTGCTGGGCAAAATAGTGCACAAACTAACGCACCTGCAAACAAAAATTCCGGCAACGGTAATTCGGCATCGACAGCTAATGAGGGTGCAAATAAGTCAAGAAGAGGCCGACGCCCACAACGTAATCATAATGCGTCAGGCAATCAAGCAAATAGAAGTAACGCAAATAAGAGCGGTGCAAATAATCATCGCTAAGACATACGCCCGACTAGCGTAACAGTTGCCGTTATTTTTGTTGCTATTGCTGTTATTACTTGGCCTGCTTTCTTAAGTGTCGATTCGAAACATTTTGTTTTGGCACTTCAGGGGCAGGCTTTTTTTCATGCCTTAAATGTCGAATAGCTAATAGAGGATGCTTTAATAGCATTCGAGGGCCAGAAAAACGCATCACCGCTCTCATCTGCTCTTTTTGCTCAGGTCGATAGCAATGCACAGGACATCGATTACAAGTCGGTTTATTTTGTCCAAATACGCAGCGATCTAATTTTGTTTTTGCGTAGTCACTAAGTTCGTTACACTCACCGCATAAGCCATGTACCGTTTGGTGGTGTTTTGCGCAGTAGATCTTAATCATGGCATGCACAGTTTTGTGCTCTTTTAGCAACTCACCGCTTAAAATCTCGTCTAACTGTTTTTGCATTGCCAAATCTCATACCGATACATACATTTAGTATATACCTTTAACCTTCTTAAAAACTATCAACCACTTCCATTTTTGCTACAGGCTCATGCCATAACTGTTCAATAAACCCTCACCTAAGCCTTTTGTACACAGCGCCTCTGCGTTTTAATCAAAAATTAACGAAATATTTATCACTATTATTGAAATACTTAGCTGTGTTTTAGCTAAGATAATAGGATAATAAGCACAACTGGTTGCGTATAAGACTCATCATCAATACGCAGATTTTTAGGGAAACGGAGAGCGACATGCTAGAAAGGACGCTGATCATAGCTGCTATTTTTTGTTCACCATGGCTTCACGCGCAGGTGATTGAATCTACTCATTTATCAGGCTTTGGCGAGGCTAAGTATCCTGCTAATTTTACCCATCTTGAATATGTAAATCCTAATGCGCCAAAAGGCGGCCATGTAACCTATGGTGCAATCGGTACCTATGACAGCTTTAACCGCTACGGTTCGCGGGGCAAACCTGGAGCTATGACAGGTGAACTGTACGATACCTTGATGTTCTCACCGACCGACGAAATCAATACCTCCTATCCGTTAATCGCTGAAAAGCTGCGTTACAGTGACGATTACACATGGATGGAAGTGGATATTAATCCCAAGGCAAAGTTTCATGATGGCGTCGCGATTACTGCAAAAGATGTGGAATTCACCTTCCAAAAGTTTGTGGATCAAGGCGTGCCACAATACAAAACTTATTATAAAAACATTAAGTCCGTCAAAGCGTTAAACGATAAAACCGTACGCATTGAAATGAAGCAACCCGACAGAGACGTATTGTTTTCATTTGTACAAGGAAGCGCTGTATTACCCGCTCATTTTTGGCAAGACAAAGATCTAAGTCAGCCACTGTCACAGCCGCCTGTGGGCAGTGGCCCGTATAAAGTTGACTCATTTAAACCTGGTCAAAGTATCACTTACACTCGCGTAAAGGATTATTGGGCGCAAGATCTGGCGGTGAATATCGGCAGAAACAATTTCGATACCATTCAATACGATTACTATCGTGATGACACTGTAATGCTAGAAGCTTTTAAAGCCGGTGAATACGATCTTAGGCAAGAAGGCACCGCCAAGTTTTGGGCAACCTCTTATACCGGAAGCAATTTTGACAAAGGTTATATTGTTAAGGAAGAGATCAGCAATACCATGCCACGCGGCATGCAAGGCTTTATCTACAATACCGAGAGCGACATTTTTAACGATCCAAAAGTGCGCGAGGCGCTTACCTATGCCCTGGATTTTGAGTGGATGAACAAGAATATGTTCTACCAACAATACACTCGCACTAGCAGCTATTTCCAAAACACTATCTACCAAGCAAAAAACGCGCCCAGTGCTGCAGAGCTTGAAATATTAACGCCACTGAAAGAGCAAATTCCTGCGCGCGTCTTTGGCAGCGCCTACGCGCCTCCGGCAAGTGATGGCTCGGGACGTATTCGCACCCAAATGCGCACTGCGCTCAAGCTATTAAAAGAAGCGGGTTGGGAAATCCAAAAAGGCGTACTGACCAATAGCAAAACGGGCAAACCGTTCGAGTTTGAATTGATGGCGTATAGCCCAACCACAGAGCGAATTGCCGATCCGTTAAAGAAAAATCTGAGCAATTTGGGCATCAACATGAAAATCCGTACGGTTGATACCACGCAATACCTCAAACGTTGGCATGAGCGTGATTACGATATGATTTTCTCCTCCTATTCGGCCAACGCCTATCCAAGCAATAATCTAAAAATAGCTTGGCACAGCCACTTTATCGACAGCACTTATAATCAAGCGGGCGTAAACAATAAAGCCATCGATTATTTAACCGAGCAAATTGACATCCACCAACAAGACCCGGAAAAACTCAAAGCGTTAGGACCGGCATTGGATCGCGTGCTGACATGGAACTTCTACGCAATTCCGGCGTGGCACACTAGTCGCTTTCGCGTTGCCAGTTGGGATAAGTTCTCGCGCCCAGAGGTTCGCCCTGAATACGATCTTGGTTTAGATACTTGGTGGATTGACAATGACAAAGCGCAAAAACTGCCCGCTAAACGTCGTTAATAAAACCTAACGCTTTGATAAACGTAAATATTTGGCAAAGACCCGATACGTAGGGGGAATCATTCCCCCTTTATTTCCATTTCACACATAGAGTAGCAATGTCAGCCTATATCATCCGACGCCTTTTGCTTGTCATCCCTACCTTATGGGCGATCATCACCATTAACTTTTTTGTCATCCAAATTGCGCCCGGCGGCCCTGTAGAACAGGCTATTGCGCAGATGGAAGGCTTAGATTCTGGCGTGATGGAGCGCTTTACCGGAGGCGGTCAAGAAGTTGAGCTTAGCGCGGCGAATCAAGACGCTCAAACTACTGGTTATCGCGGTTCAAGAGGCATGGATCCTGAAGTGATCGACGCCATTAAAAAGCAATTTGGCTTCGATAAGCCTTTGCATGTTCGCTACTTTGAAATGCTCAAAAATTATATTACTTTCGATTTTGGCGAAAGCCTCTTTAAAGGCGGCGACGTCATAGATTTAATTGTCGAAAGACTGCCTGTCTCCATCTCCCTTGGCTTGTGGAGCACATTAATTATCTACTTAGTCTCTATTCCTCTGGGCATTGTAAAAGCCATTCATCACGGCTCACGCTTTGATATTTGGACCAGTGCGTTGGTGATTGTCGGATATGCCATCCCAGGATTCTTGTTCGCGATTTTGTTGATTATTGTCTTTGCTAGTGGCAACTATTTAGATTGGTTCCCTCTGCGCGGCTTAGTGTCATCCGATTTTGACTCGCTCAATTGGTATCAAAAAGTCATCGATTATTTCTGGCACTTAGCGCTCCCTACTTTAGCTATGGTAATTGGCGGTTTTGCCACCTTAACCATGCTAACCAAAAACTCTTTTTTGGATGAAATTAACAAGCAATACGTGGTCACAGCCAGAGCAAAAGGCTTGGATGAAAAAAGCATTTTATATAAACACGTTTTTCGTAACGCCATGCTCATCATTATCGCAGGGTTCCCGAGCGCCTTTATCAGCATATTTTTCACCGGTTCTATGTTGATTGAAGTGATGTTTTCGTTAGAAGGCATCGGCCTACTTGGCTTTGAATCAACCATTCAGCGCGACTATCCTGTGGTGTTTAGCTCGCTGTATATCATGACCTTACTGGGGCTTTTGCTGAGCATTATTTCCGATCTCACCTATTCATGGGTCGACCCACGCATTGATTTTGAGGCCAGATAAATGAATCCACTCATTAAATTACGAATAGAGCGCTTTAAAGGCAATCGCCGTGGATATTGGTCGCTATGGATTTTTACCATTTTGTTTACTGTCAGTTTATTTGCCGAATTGGTCGCCAACGACAAACCGCTGTTTATTAGCTTTGATAACGGCTGGTACTTTCCTATCGCTAAGCATTATTCAGAGACAGATTTTGGCGGAGAATTTGCCGCAGAAGCGGATTATACCGACCCGTATGTACAAGATTTAATTAACGAAAAAGGCTATATCGTTTGGCCTATCATTCGTTTTAGCTATGACACCATCAACTATGATTTGCCCACCCCCGCTCCATCTGCGCCCGATAGCACTAATTGGTTAGGCACCGACGATCGCGGGCGTGATGTATTGGCACGCATTATTTATGGTTTTCGTATTTCGGTTTTATTTGGCGTCGTGCTGACCATCGTCAGCAGCATTATTGGAGTGATTGTCGGTTCAACGCAGGGCTATTACGGTGGCAAGCTGGATCTGATTGGTCAGCGATTTATTGAAGTCTGGTCAGGCATGCCAACCCTTTTCTTGCTGATTATTTTATCAAGCTTCGTTGAGCCAAACTTTTGGTGGCTACTTGGCATCATGGTGCTGTTTAGTTGGATGAGTTTAGTCGGTGTAGTGCGCGCTGAATTCTTGCGCTGTCGTAACTTCGATTACATTAAAGCGGCGCATGCGCTTGGGGTGAGTGATAAACGCATTATCAGCCGACATATGTTGCCTAACGCTATGGTGGCAACGCTGACCATGATTCCGTTTATTTTATCGGGTTCGGTAACGACCTTAACCTCTCTTGATTTCTTGGGTTTTGGTTTACCAAGTGGGTCGCCGTCATTAGGGGAATTACTCGCGCAGGGGAAAGCCAATTTACAAGCGCCTTGGCTCGGGTTTTCAGCCTTTATTGTACTGTCGATCATGCTCAGCTTGTTGGTATTCATTGGTGAAGCTGTGCGAGATGCCTTTGATCCGCATGCGCAAGCGTAAAATCTGGGAAAACTCTTAATAAAAACAGTAAAAACCGTAGCGCAGAAAACAAAAAAGGCGCTAACAGCGCCTTTTAACAATACGAGCAAAACGAATTTAAACGGCTTGCTCTGAAAGTTTAGCTTGAGCAATAGCTTCACGCAGTTCAGTAGCAAGCTCAGCAGTTGCAGAAAGGCTCGTTGCGCTTTGCGCAGAAATGTTCTCAATCATAGAAGTCGCTTGAGGCAACGAATCGTTGATAGTGACGTCTAAAGAACGCAAGCATTTTTGCAGCAACTGAAGGTGTAATTCAGCTTCTTTTGCGAGGCTGTAAGCTGATTGGTAGATTTCTTTTGGCATTTTAGCCTCCTGAGTCAGTTTAGGGGGATCACCAGACAAAGTTTTGAAATTTGCGGTTTGTATTTAAATACTACAAATAACCATATATCAGTTTTTTTGATAGAGCTACACATTATTTGAGAAATTGAGAGCTAATACGCAATTATTGTTTAGTAAGTGTACATTTTGTTACTCAAATGAACCTGAGTTTTCACTTACTCGATTCAACATTTTTAGTTTGTAGCCTTCACATGGCACAAAGAATAGGACATTCACATGACTGAGCCGCTTTTAAATATTCGTGATCTTTCAGTGGCATTTGGCGGAAAAAACAACCCAAGAACAGTAACTTACAATGTAAGTTTAACCGTAAATAAAGGCGAAACCTTAGCTTTAGTGGGCGAAAGTGGTTCGGGTAAGTCGGTCACTGCTAATGCCATTCTTCGTCTGTTGCCCAAAACCAGCACCGTCTATCAATCTGGCACCATTCATTTTGATGATCAGGAATTACTGTCTTTGTCCGAACGCCGCATGCGAGGTGTGCGTGGCGGGCGCATTGGTATGATTTTTCAAGAGCCGATGGTGTCGTTAAACCCTTTACATAAAATTGGTAAACAGCTCGTCGAAACCGTTGAAATTCATCGCGGACTGCGTGCAAACAAAGCTCAAGCATTGGCGCTCAATTGGCTAAACAAAGTCGGAATTCGCCATCCCGAACGTAAAATTAACGCCTACCCTCATGAGCTCAGTGGCGGTGAAAGACAAAGAGTGATGATTGCACTGGCCTTAATTAACGAACCTGAACTGCTCATCGCCGATGAACCTACTACTGCTCTTGATGTCTCCGTTCAAGCGCAAATACTGGACTTGTTAAAAGAGCTGCAACAAGAGTTAGGAATGGCAATGCTGTTTATTACTCACGATCTGAGCATTGTAAAACGCATCGCCAATCGTGTGTGCGTTATGAAAGAAGGAAAATTGGTAGAAACCGCCGATTGTCATACGCTATTTTCAAGCCCTAAACACCCTTACACCAAGATGCTCATTGACGCTGATCCTTCTGGCAAACCGGTAACCGTTGATGCTAATAATGCACATCTGGTACAAACTCATGATTTAAAAGTATGGTTCCCAATTATGGGCGGCGTATTTAAGCGCGTCATTGATCATACTAAAGCCGTCACTGGAGTGAATTTCACACTTAAAAAAGGTCACACTTTGGGGCTGGTGGGTGAAAGTGGCTCTGGGAAGTCGACTACAGGTATGGCGATTTTGCGCTTGGTTGAAAGTGAAGGTGGCATCGTCTTTGATAAAGAAGAGCTCTCACAATTAGATCGCAAACAGATGCTGCCTCTAAGACGTCGCATGCAAGTGGTGTTTCAAGACCCTTTCTCGGCGCTTAACCCTAGAATGTCAGTGGCGCAAATTATTGGTGAAGGACTGCGAGTGCATCAACAGCTTAGCGAGCAACAAATTGATGAGCAAATTTGTCAAGTAATGGAAGAAGTCGATCTGGATAAACAGACTCGACATCGCTACCCCAACGAGTTTTCAGGTGGGCAAAGGCAACGAATTGCCATCGCCCGAGCGCTGATATTAAAGCCTGAATTTATTCTATTAGATGAACCAACCTCATCATTAGATAGGACCGTGCAAGCGCAAGTTCTACAATTACTAAAAGAGTTACAGGTGAAATACGGCCTCACCTATCTATTTATCAGTCACGATCTGAATGTGGTGCGCTCACTGTGCCACGATACTATGGTGTTAAAAGAAGGCAAAGTGATTGAATACGGCGCCACAGAACAAGTATTTAATGCGCCGCAGCATCAATACACCAAACAATTAGTGACATTGTCACACCTGTAACGTACTCATAGTTATGAATTAAGTTCAGAAACTTCAACCAAGGATTGGTTTTAATGAAAAGTTTAGCGCAATTAGAGTATTTACATGATCACCCATACAGTTACGCTAAATTAGGCGCTTCGCTCTCCACCCCTGTGATGCCAGAGCCTTTAACCTATCCTTATCTTATTCATATTAACCAATCTTTGGCTAAACGCCTCGGTATCGAGCTCCTAAATACTGAGCAAGAGTTACTGACTTCACTGCTAACAGGCAGTGACGTTTTACCAAACTGGCAACCTTTGGCAATGAAGTACACAGGGCATCAATTTGGCCAATACAATCCCGATTTAGGTGATGGACGCGGTCTATTATTGGCGGAATTTATAGCGCCAAATAGCGCTGATCTGGACAGTAAAAAGTGGGATTTTCACCTAAAAGGCAGCGGACAAACCCCCTATTCTCGAAATGGAGACGGTCGCGCAGTAATACGTTCCACCGTAAGAGAGTATCTTATCAGCGCCGCTATGCAGGGCCTGCGCATCCCCACCACGCAGGCATTAGCGATGTTAGGCTCAACAACTCTAGTGCAAAGAGAAGAAACGGAGTGCGCCGCTACATTATTGCGAGTCGCCCCCAGTCATATTCGTTTTGGGCACTTTGAATACCTGTTTTACAGCGGTCAAGACCAGCAACTGAAGTTGCTTGCAGATCATGTAATGCATTGGCATATGCCCGAAATCGACCTGCACGCATCTGATAAATATGAGCAATTTTTCACGCAAGTAGTCTCTCGCACCGCTAGCACCATAGCTCAATGGCATGCTTATGGCTTTTGTCATGGGGTGATGAATACCGATAACATGTCTATTTTAGGGCTGGCTTTCGATTATGGGCCTTTTGCATTTTTAGACACTTATCAACCCAGTTATATTTGCAATCACAGTGATTACAGCGGGCGCTATGCCTTTGATAAACAGCCCGGCATTGGGCAGTGGAATCTATCCGCGCTGGGTTATGCCTTGTCTAAACTTATCGATACTGACGCTATCGAAACCGCCTTGCACCGTTATTCTTCACTCGTACAAAATGAATATCGCTGTTTAATGCGTGCACGTTTTGGCTTGATTAGTGAGCAAGATGGCGATCCTGAGTTGATCAATGAATGTTTATTGCTAATGGAAAAGCTCGAACTGGATTATCACTATACCTTGCGCTGTTTGTCAGAGCAGGATTGCGCGAAATGGCATAGTGACCTAGCCCACGATATTAATAACGCTGAATTTAGTGAATGGTTAACTCGCTATCAAGCACGCCTCGCCATTGACTATAATCACGAGCGCGATAACAAAGACAAGCAACGACAGCAAGCAATGCAAGCTGTAAACCCTAAATATCTACTGCGTACTCACCTTGCTCAAGAAGCCATTACGTTAGTGGAAAATGGGCAATATGAGGTGATAGAGCAATGGTTAAAGGTATTGGACAACCCCTTTATTGCGCACGATTGCCCGCCACATTGGTCACAACCACCAAGTGACGAGCAAAAAGGCCATTGTTTAAGTTGTTCATCCTAGATATTTACTGATGTGACAAACACTCAGGATACTCTGGCATCACCCATACTTTAGAGAAATCAAACCAACCCAGCGCATTGCATTTGGCATTTTGCAACGCGCCGCAATGATCTTTACTCACTCCAAGCCAGCAATGAAACATAGGAATAATCAGCTTATTTTCCACAAGATAGCGCCCGATTTCTCTTGCGGGAAAAGCGGCATTTGGCAGCTGTTGCCAATGTTCGATGCTTTGCTGAATATGACCAAATTGCTCCGCGGTGCTTAACTGTTCAATATCGCTATACCCAAGTAGCCAGCCGCGCAGTGTGTCATCGCGATGGGTGCCCAAGCCCATAGGTTTTATCCACAAATCAATATCACTCACATCATCGGGGATATGCTCGTAGCGGATAAACCTCACCGCTAGTCCATCTTGTTTTAACAATGACGCGATGGCTTTCGCTAAGGTAGGGAAAACTGGATGTTCGCTATGATAAGCAATACTAATGGTCTGTATTGCAGGCGGTGTCAGCGCTTTTTGCGGATGACTGTGATACCAACCAGGCTTTAAGCCATGTGCAGGCAGCAGACCTAATTCGACGATGGCCTCTTCTGACAGCTGAGAAAACAAGTTAAAGGTATTTAATTTGGCTGCAAAATAGTTTTGCCAGTCGCTGTCTACGCCCAAACCAGAGGCTTGGTTGACCGCGATGTAGGTACAGCCGGGATCAAGGGCGACATCGTCATCGGTTCTTTGAGTTGAGATAATTGGTTGTGACAGGCTTGGATAGACCATACTGGAATGGATTTCATCGATAACCCAGACTTCGACTCTGTCCACCAGCGGACGAAATCCAAAGTAGCTGTCAAAAGCTTCAAGAATCAGCCTTTTATCATTATTGACCGAGACTCGATAGGGACCGGTACCTGACGGCAATCGATCAAAGTCGTCAAGTTCGGCGCTATTATAAGGCAGCACCTTAGCGGCGGTTTCCGCTAACAACACATCGAAGTAATAATCAGCGCGGGTTAATTCAATATCAATCACCAGTGGTGATGGTGTCGACGCTTTTTTAATATGCGCAAACATTGGCAATGTCGACAGCGTCATCAAATGATTGACTACGTGTTCGGTTTCTAACAGTTGACCGTTATGAAAACGCACTTTCGCGCGCAGATAAAAGCGCCAGTGACGCCCCTCTATATTCTCCCAAGTGTGGGCGAGATCGGCAATCAGGTGATCATTTTCATCCAGTTGGGTCAGTCCGCTAAACACTTGTTGGATAATATTTTGCTCTGAGCGGCGATGCGGTTTACTCGGGTTTAGCATTGCCAGTGGGCGGTAATAAGGCAGGCTAACCACTTGCTGGCCTTGGCGATGCTGTACACCCAGATAGTCTTGAATGACTTGGGTTAAACGGTTGGCATCTTGGTTAAGCACTTGTAGCGCTTGACCTATACGCCCCTCTTCAAGGTATCGCTTCGCCAAGCCCTCGCCCACATCTTGTCGGTTTTGCTTAAAGATAAGCTGTGATTGCTTGCCACGCCCCGCTGACGGATGCCACTCAATCCATCCCTCTTCACTCAATTTATTGAGCACTATGCGCGCATTACGACGAGTACAAAACAAGATCTCGGTGATCTCTTCGATACGAGTGTCACTATCTTGACCTTTAAAGTGTTCAAACAGGGTTTCAAACTGAGTTCTAAGACGAGGGCTACTCATAAAGAGGAAATTCCAATTTCAAAAATAAGTGGGTATTTCCTCATTTTAGCACGAAATATTGGCCCATTACGTGACCGGTATACCTGTAGTTTGTGAAATTTCTGCAATAACTGCTTCAGGAAGTTTTAATGAGAAACGACTTTGTGCGTCAGTCACCACTAGCACTTGCCCTAGTAATTGAATCGCATCGGTTTGTGCGTGCAGTGTTAAACGTTGTTCACCATCAATACGAATCATTAATTCGTGCGCGTTGACAATGATCTTGCCCAATTCAAAATCTAGGGTCATTGTTGTTCCTTAGCGTCTATTATCTGTTTCTTTTCTAGCATTTGTTTGCCTTTTTTGGTCTTCCTTACCATTACGGTATGGCGAGAAATACACACCAAATCACCAGCTTCGTCGCGAATTTCGATCGACCAAATTTGAGTGGTGCCCCCTAGATGTATCGGTAAAGCAACCCCAGTAACCACCCCACTGCGCGCCGCTTTTAAATGATTGGCATTAATTTCTAAGCCAACACAAAAGCTATCTGGCGCACAGCAAAAGTTTGCCGCCACTGAGCCTAATGATTCTGCTAGCACCACTGAGGCCCCGCCATGCAACAAACCAAACGGTTGATGGGTATTGGCACACACAGGCATAGTCGCGGTTATCGAATTATCGGAAATATCGGTATATACGATGCCTAAATGCTGCATAAGGGTATTGTTTGAGGTGGCATTGAGCGTTTCTAAATCAATATCGCGCTTCCATATTGTCATTGAGGAACTTCCTAATATTGTGGTGTGCTTTATTTGTATTATTTGCCGTTCATGCTATGCAATTTTTGCGCTATCTACCACACTTATAAACAGATAAATACACTCATAATTACGCAAAGATCGAAAAGGATAACCCTTCAATGCGATTTAAAAGCATCGTGCTTTCTATAGCCACAACTTTAATGATTTCTGCTTGTTCCAGTTCGCCTACAGGGCGCAATCAAGTGGTGTTATTTTCCGATACGCAAATGTCGAGCTTAGGTCAGCAATCATTTTCAGAAATGAAAAATGAACTGCCTATTAGTAAGGATACAAAAATTAATGCTTATGTGCAGTGCGTTACCAATGCCATTTTGGATTATGTGCCTATTCAAGGCAGTTTTAGTCAATGGGAAGTGGTGGTCTTTGATAGCCCGCAAGTTAACGCCTTTGCCCTGCCCGGCGGTAAGATTGGCGTCTATACCGGATTACTCGATGTTGCGGTAAATCAAGACCAACTGGCAACGGTCATTGGTCACGAAATAGCACATGTGCTTGCCGATCATAGTAACGAGCGCATGTCACACGCGCATATTGCGAATGCTGGGTTAGAAATCAGTAATATCGCACTTGCAAGCCAAGACTACCGTAACGAAATCATGGCATTAATGGGCGTTGGCGTACAATACGGAGTACTGCTTCCCTATGGACGCACCCAAGAGAGCGAAGCCGATGTTGTCGGGTTAGAGTTAATGGCAAAGGCAGGTTTTGACCCGTATCAAAGCGTCGAGTTGTGGAAGAATATGGCAAAAGCCTCTGGCGGAAACCACACACCTGAGCTTTTATCGACACACCCATCCCACGACAATCGAATTAAAGAACTCACCGCTAAAGCGCAAGCATTGCCAGTCTTTTCCGGTACAAAACCCCACTGTGCTAAGCCCGTTTAATTGATGGGAAGGTGGCAAATTTAGTGGCTATTATTGCTGCCGATAATGTTAAAAAGAAATAAGGAACTTATCTTAAATCAACATTCATCGGGTTCTACTTTCATTAAGGCGCCGAAATATGGATAATGTCGCCAAATACAAGAGATAAACAAGGTTAATACATGTCTATTGAATCAACATTGCGCCAACGTAGCGGCGACAAATGCGAGCTTTGCGGCGCAACTCACGATCTACAACCTTTTGCTGTTGCACCTCATACTCAAGCCACCGTTGACCATGGTGCACTGCTGTGTGAAACCTGCCGCACTCAAGTTGAAGACGCAGACCAAATGGATGTGAACCACTGGCGCTGCCTAAATGACAGCATGTGGAGCCAAGAGCCACCAGTACAAGTGCTAGCATGGCGTCAACTGACCCGCCTAGCTCGCAGCGAAGGTTGGGCACAAGACCTACTTGATATGATGTACATGGAAGAAGAAACTAAGCTTTGGGCTGAAACTGGCATGGAAAACGACGGTAAAAAACACGTTGATTGCCACGGCGCACCACTGGCTAAAGGTGACACGGTCACTATCATCAAAGACCTACCTGTTAAGGGGTCTTCAATGGTCGTTAAGATAGGCACAATGGTAAGAAACATCAGCCTTGCGCAAGATGACCCTGAATTGTTCTCAGGTAAAGTTGAAGGTCAATCTATGTGGTTACGTTGCGAGTTTTGTCGTAAAAAATAGACTAATAATCGCTATTTTATTAAGGCTCTTTAATGAGCCTTTTTTATACCTGTTATTTATGTATCGGCAATATATAAACCTTGGTTTTCTTTTATTATCGATAGACTCCCCAACACTGTAGACTTATTAACCATTTGATTTTATTGGCTTATTATTAAGCAACTCAGTCATCTACACGCAATATTTCTGACTTATTGCCGTCACAAAAGTGGATTAATCTCATCCTAAATTTATTCACTAAGACACATAAAAAATGAAAACAACAATTTTAAAGTTAGCCGTTCTAGCAGCAATGACAGGTGCAACTTCAGCACACGCCGCTCTTGATCTTTTCCAACCTGAAAACAATAAAACAGACGATTTAGTTTGGGTTGGTCACATGAGCCCTGATACTGATTCTGTTGTGGGTGCAATCATGGCATCTCACCTTTACGGCGGTACGCCAACAGCAGCTGAAGCCATTAATCCAGAAACAACTTTTGTTCTTAACTACTGTAATGTTGAGAGCCCAAAAGTGACTTCAGACTACTCTAAGTTCCAAGTAGGTCTTGTTGACTTCAACCAAAGAACTCAACTAGCACCAACGATCAAGCCGGAATCAGTAGTGGCTATTATTGACCACCACGCTATCGGCGGCGCGCCAATCAATGCTCCACAAGTTATTTCTATGGACGTTCGCGAGTGGGGTTCTACTGCTACTATCTTGGCAGCAAACGCAGAATCACTAAACGTTACTCTGCCTAAGTCTATTGCTTGTGTTGGTCTTGGTGCTATTTTGTCTGATACTGTTGTATTCGATTCTTCTACAACAACTGACTACGACCACCACTACGCTGAGAAACTGGCTAAACTGGCTGGCGTTACAGACATCAATGATTTCGGCCAACAAATGTTGATCGCAAAATCAGATCTGAGCCACCTGTCAGCTGACGCTATCCTAACTATGGATTACAAAAACTTTGAATTTGGCGGTAAGAAAGTGGGTATCGGTGTAGCTGAAACGCTAACTGCTGATCAACTTATCGAGCGTAAAGCTGAATTCCATAAAGCAATGAAAGCGTACAAAGAAGCGGAAGGTCTTGATTACTTGTTCTTCTCTATCACAGACACTAAGCACAAACGTGCTAACCTTCTTTGGGTAGACGGCGCTGAGAAACAAGTTCTGAAAACAGCGTTTAACACAGACGTTACTAGTGATATCCTAACGCTAGACGGCGTAACATCACGTAAACGCCAAATCAGCCCTTCAATCCAAAACGCGATTGAAAAATAACCCCTAAGCGGGATAAAAGCGGGGTCAGGTCTTGAAATTTGCACTGAGTAAATTTAAACCTGACCCATTTTTGTTTTTAGCTTATTTCTTCCTAAAACTGCATTTTCTTATATATCTGATTGATAAAGAATAGCTAGATATCAACATCTTAAACATAACCTGCAAATTTCAAGACCTGACCCCATTCGCATTTGTTTTTAGCCTATTCCTTCCTAAAACTGCATTTTCTTATCTATCTTATTGATAAAGAATAGCTAGCTATCAATATCTGAATATAACCTGCAAATTTCAAGACCTGACCCCGTGCGTTATCTGACCCCTTTGCCTTTGCGGATGCCGTTTTTGAAGACTACGCAGAAGTTGCCACGGCGGGTGCGACATTTGGAGCAGCGTTCGCATTCAACTGGGTTATTGACCCCTTCTTTCCAGCGTTTTACTAGGTGGGGTTCAGCGAGTAAAGGTCTAGATAGTGCAAAATATTGGATATTGGTTTTTTTAGCTATGGTCTCAATGGCGTTGATGTCACTTAATCCGCCTACGGTAATGATAGGAACATTGACCTCTTGGCTGATTACATCGCCATATTCGTGAAAATATCCTTCGCTTTGTAAGGTATATCCATCGAACGATTGACCGACCATGTCACTGGCTTTGCCGTGAATATTGCCTGATACCACGATCGCATCGACACCAATTTCTTCTAGTTTTTTACAGATTGTTCGTGTTTCAGCGAAACTTTGTCCACCATCAAAAAATTCAGTAGCGGTTAATTTAACTAGGATAGGAAAATCCTTGCCCACTAATAGTCGAGTTTGCTGATAGATTTCCACTAAGAAGCGCATACGGTTTTCTAAGCTGCCACCGTATTGATCGTCTCGCTGGTTGTAATAAGGACTTAAGAATTGATTAATGAGATAAGTGTGCGCTGCATGGATTTCTACGCCATCGAAACCTGATTGTTTAGCGCGTAAGCTGGCTTTGGCGAAAGCCTGAACAATAAACTCTATCTCTTCAGTAGTCATTGCTTTGCCTTGCGTTTGAGTACCACGCTCAGGAATGTCACTTGGCGCAAAGATCGTTCTCTCGCCTAAATTGTAAGTGGTTTTTGTACCGCCATAAGCAATTTGCTTTACGATTTTAGAACCATATTGATGGACTAAATCGGTGAGCTTTTTGTATCCCTCAATAAAAGAGTCGTTATAGATCCCCATCATGCCAGCGTTAGGTTTTTCATCTGCCACAATGTTGGCGTAACCTGTCACAATAAGCCCAACCTCTCCCTTGGCTAACTCTTCATAAACGTCATACAACTTATCGGTCATATAACCTTCTTCTGTGGCCATGTTTTCCCACGTTGCACTGCGGACAAAGCGGTTTTTCAGGGTCATGCTACCAATTTTCGATGGTGAAAATAAAATACTCAAGGGGCAATCCTCTATATAGAAGTTGCTAAATAATCAAATAGATACAAACTCTGATAAACAAACGTTCAACAACAGCTGCAAGGCAACCTGCAAAAGAAAAATTGCTTATCGAAATAAATAACCAAAGATTTAAATTTAACGATTAAGAACACAAAACGCACAAAATCAAAATAATCTTGTGCGTTGATAATAGATTTAACAGGCTATTGCTTAGATATAGAAAGCTTCAACAGTGCCTTTAAGCGTAATCAAAATAGGTTGACCACGGCGATCCAGCGCCTTTGGTGAAGGGATTTTAACCCAACCTTCACTGATACAGTATTCTTCTACATCGGTACGCTCTTTACCGTTTAGTCGAATACCAATTCTATGATGAAAGCACTCTTCCACATAATGTGGGCTGCGAGGGTTACCAGAAAGGTGATCCGGAAGAGTTGGCTTTTCGTTAGTGTCGCTCATGTTCATGACCTGAATTATAGATAGAGAGCGCCATTGTAGACAATGCGGGCTCTGCGCTCAAGAAAACTCATCATTCATCGACTCACTCTGCCACCAAACTACACGCCACTAAGCCACGCACCACTATTTTAAAATACTTACCATTAGCTGACAGTAACAGCACATAAAACTAAACCAATGCCGACACTCCCCTAACCATGTCAATTGAAGCTCGCTTTATTATTAACGTATTCCGTACCAATACTCTCAAGGAAGGCGCAATGACTAAGGCTCCACTATTAATAGCTTCTTTATTACTGCTTGTTCAAGGCTGTAGCTCTACACAGAGCGTGCCTTCTGCAAATGATTCAATAGTGAACGATCATCAATCTAAAGATGAAGCATCAAACACTGCCCAAACACAGCCTATACAAAAAAATACTATCCAAAATCCAGAATTTTCGGAAGAGAAGCAAGCGTGGTTTGACAGTGAAAAATGGAACTATCATGGCGATGGCATGGTCAAAAATGTCGGTTGGAACGATTTAGCGCACAAAGGTGACCTAAATTTTGTTGCCAGCTACAGCGCGAATCCTAATGATTGTCACGCTCAGCTATATATTACCGGCCCTTTTTACAGCAACCGAATTAGTGGCATCTTTAA
This sequence comes from Vibrio neonatus, assembly GCF_024346975.1. Classification (NCBI taxonomy): domain Bacteria; kingdom Pseudomonadati; phylum Pseudomonadota; class Gammaproteobacteria; order Vibrionales; family Vibrionaceae; genus Vibrio; species Vibrio neonatus. Next base: position 777,165 of record NZ_AP024886.1, read on the forward strand.
TATCAACGGACAAGATGTACACTTTAAATATGTGCATAAGGTAAATGACAGCACTCGCATGTATCGCGCCAAGAACCCTAAAGGCCAAGAGTTTTTGATTGATCAGTTTCAACAAGGCACTCCCGTGATCATAAAATCTGATATTGGCACCACAGCCACATTCCCAAGCCAAGGATTTAAACAAGCTAAGATTGCCTTAGATAAAGAATGTCTTGTAAAACTGCAAAGAGAGCGTAATGCATTATAATATGATTAATGGGGCTTAAATTGCCCCAAATCGCATAATAATGCGTCAAAGTTCACATTTAATAATCAAAATCAGTTAAATACAGATTTGAATATTAAAATTTCTGGGATGCCTCACAGTGTTGAAATTAAGTACAAACGTGACATTAATACACAACTAAATAAGCACTGTTTTTATTTCAATTAAGCCAAAACAATTGAACTTTACCTATAACAAAAAGTCTTAACACCAACGATATTTGACGAATTTCTATGCAATAACCACCTTTAAATCCCATATGATAAGTAAGGGTAAGTTATTCGTTTATAAGAAAAATCGTCGAACAATTCCGGAAAGTTTATTCTTTAATCAAGAGTTTATATTTTAATCACCCGCCACACTGCAATTCATTTGTATGCATTCTATTGCTCAATAGATATTCAAAATTAGATTCTATTAATGCACCTTATATCTACTCAGCAAAATATATAGTCTTAGTTCCGTACTCAATCATATTTTTTGTACTTTGTACGATACACTCAAGGATGTAACAAAAATGAATAAACTGACCCTAACAGCCCTCGCAATTACTTCCGCATTCGCAGTTAACGCAAATGCAGCTGATGTTTACAAAGGAGACAACGTATCTCTTGCACTAGGTGGTCGTGTTGAAGCACGTACTCAACTATCTGACCAAGGTAAAGACAAATCTGTTGAAAAACAAAAAGACGCGTCACGTGCTCGTTTAAACTTTGAAGCAAAAACTAACATCACTGATGATATTGTTGCTCGTGGCTTTGTTGAAAAAGAATTCACTCAAAACGATGCAGATGAAACTCGTTATTTATATGTTGCAGTCGGTAATGACAACAATGAGTTGCAATTTGGTAAAACAGATGGTGCTCTAGTTCAACTTACTAACTATACTGATATCCTAAACACGTTTGGCGCTGAAGCATCAAATAAATCAGTAACTGCTGACCGTGCCGACAACCAACTACTTTACATTGGTAATTACGGTGGTTTAACTGTTAACGCTGCATTTAATGGTGGCGGTGAAACAGTTGCGACTGATACTACAATCGATAAAGGTTACGGCATTTCTGCTAGCTACGACTTCGGCGTGCTAAAAGCAGGTGCTGGTTACGCTAAAGAAACTCACACTGGCGTATCAAGCAAAGACAGCGACAACCTACTATTGAGCTTAGGTTCTGATATCACAGATCAGCTTTATGTTGGTGCATTGTACGTTAACGGTTCTAAATTCGGTGATGACTTCAACGGATTTGAACTTGCAACTTCTTATGACTTTACAGAACAGTTGACACTATCTGGTACTTACACAAGTGCTAAATTCGATTCTGAAAGTGATGATCGTAACACGGCGTCTCTAGACCTTGGCTACAACTTCACTGATTACTTCCTAACCTACGTTGGTGTAAGCAAGCAATTTACTCAAAACGAAGAACTTAAAAGCTTGCTAGGTGCTAAAGTTACTTTCTAATTAAACACTACCATTTGTTTAATTAGACAAAATTTAGGGTTCTCATTGAGAACCCTTCTTTACGTCTGCTCATACGGCCTTGTTGCAGAAAACAAGCATTTCTTAATATCGATAATTTAAGCTAGAAATAAATTGCTTCTTATCGCTGCTTTTCTGACCATACTCTACCGACAATGACCATTCGCGGTTGAAGTTATAATTCATTCCAGCCAGCGCCATCCATTTGTCTAAGTTCTCTTGTTCCAGCTTATAATCAATGGTTTGTAGAGTACTTCCCGCCCCTGGTACATCCACACTTCCGGTAATAGTCAACCGACTATCAAGATAAGTGGCACCGACAAATACCGCGATAGATTGGCTTCCTTGTAAAGGAAACTGTTTACCCAAACGAGGCGAGATGTTCCATACATCCCCTTTGGTTACGCTACCTTGCATATCGGCGTACGAATAACTGATCGGTAATACAAAAAAGTAATCGTTCCAGCCGGCAGCCAAAACAGTACCGACGGTATAATTTACGCCATTAATATCAATTTCTGGAGTCGCTACCGTTAATGATTTATCTTCAAAGGCACAAACAGGTTCTATCGGTAACCGTCCACAGTTAGCGCCCGCCATATCAATGATTCCATTCCCATCTAGAGTGAAATTCACCAATGCATGACCATTAATCGCGCCCACTGACGCAAACACGTTCATAAATGGAAATAACCAAGCATCAAGTTTTAGCTGAGGAGTATAAGTAACCGCTGAGTTATCACTAAACGACACAAATGGGGTTGGCGTTTTATCTCCACCATTAAAACCGATTTCCAAATCTCGAAGCGTCATTGCCTGCTCTGTTTGCACATAGATAATGCTTACCCCAAAAGGCAGAGGCAAATCAAAGCCTTGTTCAACGACATTTTGTGCAAAAAACGGCAATGCGCGATCCCACACTTTAGGATCGTCAGACGGGGAAGAATCACTTACTGGATCGTTATTGATAGTGTGATTGATATTCGCAACCCGATTACTGCCTAATCCAGTGTTGGTCAAATCATAATTGGTAGAGATTGAAACCAGTCGAGCAGACCCCTGCGCTACTGCGCCAGAATTAGAAGCTACATACAAAGACACATCATAGTTCGAGTGCCACACATCCGTATAAGCACTTGAACCTGCTTCATTTACGTTCCACTGCGCACCAACCGAAGTGCGCCAATTACGTTCCTTATAACGTTGCAGTGCATCTTCATCATCAAAAATAGCCAACACATCATAGGTGCCTAAGCCTAAACCCGCGCCTAAATCATAACGCTTCACGTCAAGATAAGTGATTGAACCATCTAACTTGTTCTCAATCATGCCTCGGCCATAACCGCCGCCTAATACGACGACGTTAACACCCGACATACTGGCCGTCGCATAACCCACAGAGTTCGATAATTCTTTTTCTACCTCTGGATAGAGAGAGGCCATTTTTTCAATTAATGCCGAAGATTCTGCTTTAATCGCTTTGCGAGTCGGCTCAACGTCTTCAATTGGGATATGAGATGCGCAACCTGCCGATAATAGAGATAATGCGCCAATACTTGCGGAAAAGATTTTGTACATTAATGCCATCCTAGCTTATTAATGTTTTTAAAAACAATTACCTATGAGTGTAGATGATAAATAGAAAACTGGATGCTCAATAAACAAAAAGCCCCACACAAACTGTGCAGGGCTTCGCATAATCTAAGGCATAGCCGATAATGACTATCGCGTCATACCTAAATCTTTTTGCATGTGATCAGATAGCTCAGATGCATAATACGTCTTGCTAGTGTGTCCTTTGCCGACCAAAATATCGACAAGGTGCATAATCAGTCCTTTGAAATCAATAGAATAGCTCTTACCTTCCTGAGAGCTTGGTACTGCTATGGTGTTAATTTGCATTACTTGTGCCATACGTGCCTCTTTAAATTCTGTAAGTTTCAATAAGTTATGGCGCAAATATAAGCAAACTGAACTAAAGAATAAAACGAGTAAATTTACACTTTCGCATTAGTTTTTCTAATTTTACAGGCGGGCAACATTTATGAAAATCAACACATAATATAAGTGAATAATTCAGCGTATGGCACTGAATATTCGCATAAACATGCGTATGGTAATTTCACGCCTGAATATGATCACATTTCATTTACAATATTAAAATGTTGATTATGTGATTAGACCTAATTTAGCTTGGGTTTCAATTCTCAGCTCATCACGAGAAACAAACTCTAAAAAACAATCGGCCATCGACATTTCAGTTACCACCCAATCATCACCACAATTTAAAATAGCGGAATAACCTTCCTTGCCTTTCATTGAGTAGGCAGAAGAAGTTCCCCAATAAATTTGTTGTTCATTGATTGGCATCCAACCTCTAACGTCATCATAAATTCTAAGATTTTTTACCCTATTCCCTTTTGGCGCATCAAGTACCACTTGGTAGTCCAATTGATAACAATAAGGATAACTGCCACTGCCTGTACCGTTGGCATCAATGGCATTGTCTATTGCGCCCTCTAAAATCCCTTTAATATAACGTCCCTGTATTGAATAGACGCCAATAGGAACGGCAAAAGGTAGCAATCGACCTGCTATATCGGCTTTGCTGACAGGGCCTGCATTTAATGAGCAGCGCACGCCTCCCGCATTGTGAATAGCAAAATCAATGTCGTGACCACGATAGCGCATAGCGTGATAAAAAGACTCTGCAACTAATGAACAAATTTCACTGGCGCCCTTTTCATCCGGCACTCGCACATGTCTTAATGGTGATTTCAAGTGTCCAACGATGCTACGCTGTAAGGCAAACACTTCAGGTTTGTAGGTGTTTGTTATTAACCGATTCACTTGTTCGTCTTTTTTACAGCGCACAACGTTCGGATGCGCGGTTAAATAATCAAATACATCCTGATATTCGCCTTCACAATCGCAATTGCTCATAGTGGCATCAAAACAGACTCTGCGCCCTACCAACAACTCATTGCGCCCGTTAAAGGCAATTACTTTACCTGATTCATCAAAATCAATATCACAATGACCCAATGACTGCGCGTGCATACCCGCTTGTACAATGTAAGTGTCATTCACGCGGCGACCATAATCATCTTTGCAATTGATGCCTAAATCGGAAAAGTCCCCTTGCAGCACATGTGAATGTCCGCCAACGATTAAGCTAATGCCGTCAACCTCTTTGGCTAAGGCTAAATCAGCCTCATACCCAAGATGGCTTAATAGAATGACCTTGTTGATACCAGATTTCTGGATCTGCTGTACGGTATTCTTGGCGGTTTGCAGTGCATTAACAAACGGCGTATCAACATCTGGATTGGCGATATCCACCATTTTATCGATAGATAGGCCAAAAATAGCAATGCATTCATCTCCAACTTGATGTTGCATCCATTTTGCACATTGCTGCTGTGCTTGGTATGGATACACATTATCTGCATCACTAATTTTTACTGTTTTGCTTGCCGACTCTTGTGACAAATCCCAGTTGCCACACAGCAAAGGAAAGTTTATTTGATTGACGAAACTGGCCACAGGAGCATTGCCCATATCCAATTCGTGGTTGCCTAATGTCATCGCCGTTAGGCCAAATTGATTTAATAGCCTTGAGTTGGCTTCACCTTTAAAAAGGGAGAAATACAGCGTACCTTGAAAGCAATCACCCGCATGTAAAAAAAGAAACTCTCGACCCTGTTGATCGGCTTGATGTCTTAGTTGTTTGGCTCGCGTTTGTATGCGTGCAAATCCCCCAACGCTGACATAGGGAGAAATGGTTGCATGCTCTGCTACGTTATTTGCTGCATCTATTGTTGTACGGTTTGTCGAACTGTTGATATTGAGTGACAGTTGAACCGTGGTAGGTTCAAAATAAGAGTGTGTATCATTGATATGGGCGACCCGTATCCTTGTCGCTTTTTGCATTCTATTCTTCATATTATCTTCTCTGAGTTCACCGCCATTGTAGTCGCCACGATATGACAAACCAATGAAAGTTTTTTTGAACAGAAAAATAGTTTGTATATGGCGGATTTGAAATGAAGCAACAGGCATAACAGCAAGGTAAATTACTGCTTCAATAACAGAAACTTGCCCATCTTCTCAGTGAAAGCTGGCTCTCTTTTCTATAATAATAACAAGTGCAGTAATTAACTTATCATTCAAGCGAGTTAACACGCTGACCAACGGCATTACCTCTGATCACTCAATAGTTGTGATTGGCATAAAAAGCAAAGGGAGAGTGTATGCAATTAGAGCGGATCGAAATCTCAGGCTTTCGTGGTATTAAGCGCCTCTCACTGCCCTTTGAGCAGCTAACCACCTTGATTGGCGAAAACACTTGGGGCAAGTCCTCACTGCTTGATGCATTATCGGTCGCCTTACCTATCAATGGAGAACCGTATCAATTTGAAATGCGCGACTTCCATGTTGATTACGCAATTTCTCATCCGCAAACTCAGCATTTGCAAATCATCTTAAAACTTCGTTCAAGCACTCATAAAGAAGCAAAATCAGGACGTTACCGGAAAATAAAGCCCATTTGGAACGAATCCTCTAACGATCATTCAGAAATCATCTATCGTCTGAGTGCAACCTTAGAAGGCACTAAAGTCACCACCCACTACGCTTTTTTAGACAGCCAAGGTCAGCCAAAACAGCTACATCACCCCGAAAAACTCGCCAGACAATTGATGCTGTTGCATCCGGTTATTCGCCTGCGAGATTCCCGACACTTTCAGCGCATAGAAAAACCTAAAGAGCAACGCACGCCTAATTCAAAAATAGAACAGCGCATAAAAAACACCTGTCGTCGCCTAATCGCTCACCCCGGTCTAGTCAGTAAAGACGAGATGAAAAGTAGCGTTAAAACCATGCATGATTTGGTTGATCACTATTTTTCTTATAAAACTCATGTGCGGCACGATCCAAGAGCCACCAGAGATGGGTTATTTACCCCTAGCTTGGGGCAAAAAATGTCTCTAAAGCAGTTTGTCGACCAAACCCAAGATAAACAAACCCGCTTGTTATTGATGGGACTTCTTAATAATTATTTACAAGCAAAAGGGAATACAGAGCTCAGAAGATGCGCTCGCCCGCTGCTGATTGTGGAAGATCCTGAAGGGCGCTTGCACCCTACCCACTTATCACGAGCATGGGCGCTTTTACAAATGATGCCGATGCAAAAGATCTTAACCACTAACTCGGCAGTATTACTTAGCGCTGTGCCCCTTAGAAGCATCAAACGTTTAGTGAGAAAGTCGGATCGCACTGAAGCAAAATACATTCGCCCAGAAATGCTTTCCGCCGATGAATTACGAAAGGTCAGCTTTCACATTCGTTTTCACCGCTCTAGTGCCTTGTTTGCACGCTGTTGGTTATTAGTCGAGGGAGAAACTGAGGTATGGCTATTTAACGAATTAGCCAAATTGTGTGGCTACGATTTAGCCTCAGAAGGGGTGCAAATTGTTGAATTTGCTCAATCTGGCTTAAAATCCTTACTCAAAGTGGTCAGAGCGTTAGACATAGATTGGCATGTGGTCACCGATGGCGACGCTGCCGGTAAAAAATATGCCACTTCAGCGCGCGCAATGCTGCATGGTGAACAAGAACGACATCGAATCACGGAACTGCCTGATAAAGACATCGAGCATTACCTTTACAACAATGGTTTTGAGAAGTTCTTTCGTGATATGGGTAAAATCCCTTACGATCACCCTATTCCACCTAAGAAAGTCATTATGCGCGCCCTTAAAAAACACGCAAAACCCGATGTAGCAATCGCCATTGTTGAGTATTGTGAAATTCATGGCGACGACATCATTCCGATACTGATTCGTTGGACCTTAAAGCGGGTGATCAGTATGGCAAACGGCAATACTTAAAGGGTGTAAGAATTAAAAAAGGATCTCGCGATTATCACAAGATCCTTTAGGGGAAGTAAAATAATAGCGATAAGCTATTTTTTCATTTTACCTTCGATATGCAGCTCCATATCGACATAGCTAGATGCGCCCATCACCGGGATATTAAAGTCAGCTAATTCTAAACGGGTTGTGCCCATAAAGCCGGCGCGTTGTCCGCCCCACGGGTCTTTACCTTCACCAATAAAATCAGCGGAAATCGTAATAGGTTTCGTTTGTCCGTGCAGGGTTAAGTCCCCCATAATGTCAAACTTACCATCGCCTTTATCCATCACTTTGGTGCTGGTAAATACCGCTTCTTTGTACTTGCCAGCATCAATAAAGTCGTCACTGCGGATGTGTTTATCACGCTCGGCATGGTTTGAATCAAGACTTGTGGTATCCACCGTTACTGTGACTTTTGATGCATTTACGTCTTTAGGATCGTAACTGAATTCACCTTCAAATCGATTAAAGCGACCTTTAATAAAGCTATAACCTAAGTGACTCACCTTAAAGTTAATTGAGGCATGCGCGCCTTTGGTATCAATCACATAGTCCGCGGCATTAGCGTACAACGGCGTCGCCATTATCGCCGCTAACCCTAGTATTGTTGTCCATTTCTTCATTTTGAGCCTCCTGTCATTTTACGTAGCGTATTGTCTTTATCGATAAAGTGATGTTTTAACGCCGCTAATGCATGAATGATCGCCAGTGCAATCAAGGCATAAGCCACATAGTAGTGAACGTTACCCGCGATATCCGCTTGCCCTTCAAACAACTTACCCAAGGCAGGCACATTAAACCAATCAAACACCGAGATGGCGCGACCATCTTCCGTAGAAATTAAATAACCGGACACGAATAACACTAATAGTAGTAAATACATTAAATGATGCGCTGACTGGGCCGCCTTAACTTCAAACGCACTCCCGTCAAGTTTAGGTGCGCCTTTCCATCTCTTCCAAATAATGCGAAACAGCGTGACAAGCGCTAAAATGATGCCAACCGATTTGTGAATAAATGGGGCGGTTTGATACCACTGGCTATAATAGTCTAAATCGACCATCCACCAGCCAAGGGCAAACAAACTAAAGATGGTGATTGCTGAGCACCAATGAATGATGCGAGAGGTTAAGTTATAACTATTCACTTAATAATCCCTCAATAGCCGGTTACGTTCATTCAAAACAACAAACTAACCAATGGGTAAATAATTTAACAACTAGACTACAAGATACGCTCGCTACAGGTAAATAAATTTCATTCGGGTTTAGGCTTATTTATCTATTCAAATCAAAAACTTTGAACAGACGCGACTATTTACTCTTAGTTACAATTTAAACTATATTAGACTCATCAATACTAATCTGTATTTATTGGAGCGATTTTTGCTAAAAGACATCGTTATTCAGGCACTTAAAGCGGTTCAAAACGACTGTCTTTCCCTCTCTAAGCAGCACTATCCTACCGTGCACAACCGCGGTATTAGTAATCACCACTTAACCTCTTTGGTCGAACGTCGCTTACAAAAAACAGCGCAAATATTTGGCTCTTCCATTGTTATTGAGCCAATAGACACCAGCAAAAATTCACACGCACACAATACCGTCTATCGACGTATTACCTTGCAATATGGCAGTGTATGGCTTTTCCCATATTCAATAAAAACTGCTAATAAAGTGTTTAAATCACACCTATTTACGACTTTAGCCACTTGGCGCAGTGAATTTAGTTACGCCATTCAACCTAATGATTGTGTGGTATTGGTCTGCGATCATTGGCTTAATCGAATAAACACCAGTCAACAACTCATCGATTGGTGGCACAATCGCTTACCTGATGATCTTAGCGATTACACGCAACGAGGCATTCACCTTGCACCATCACAAGCGCCGAAACTTGACCACATGATGCAAGAACTTCAATTACAGCCTTGTTATAAAACTCACACCCATCCCCTAAAACGACAAGAGGACGGATCTTTTGTGAAGAGATACGTCCACCTGTATGCTATTTTCGAGTGTAAGTAATCCACTCGAATACTGGAATGAATAAGGCTACAATGAATAAGGCTAGTTAGTCACTTCCGCTAATACTTCATTAAAACGGTTCCATGATTTTAGATCAGCATCTTCTCGATAACGATCAGAGCCAAGCACAGTAAATGCGTGTGGCGCTCCGCCGTAAGAGATCATTTCATGTTTAATGCCAGTGCTTTCCAGTTCATCGGCTAGCATGGCAAAGTCTGTCATGCTAACGACTTTATCGGCAGTGCCGTGGAAAATGACCACTGGTGCTTTCGTCATCTTGTAATCTTGACCTTGCGGCGTTTTTAAACCGCCATGGAAACTGATAAAGGCTTTCGCGCTATTGCCCGCACGAGCAGATTCAAGAACCGCAGCTCCGCCAAAGCAATAACCGGCTACCACGGTATTATCTTTGCTGCCATTAAGCATTTCTGCTTTCAGCTGGCTTTCTGCCATTAGCTTTTGCAATTTTGCTCGGTCTTTATACAGCTCACCCGTGTGTTGCTTTTTATCTTTCACTTCGGTTGGGCGAATGCCTTTACCGAACAGATCAGCGGCAAAAACGTTATACCCCACTTCATTGAGCATTTTAGCTCGCTTAATTTCGTATTCGGTTAATCCATCCCAATCGTGAACTAAGACCACCAATGGCGCAGAATCAGAAACCTTAGACCAGTAACCTTGATATTGTTTTCCATCCACTTCATAAACAACGTCTTCTCCCGCTAACACACCGGTAGAACCCGCTAGCAACGCTGCATACAAAAAATAGCGCATAACACTCTCTCCTTCCTTATGAGTTCAATTGAGTGTAGTAGGCTCTCATGAAAATAATAACTATTTCTATTTGATTTTTTTGTTATAAGTATTAACTATTTGGGTAAGTAAGATTTTTCCAATGCAAACTTTGTAACCTATTTATTTATAAGCATAATTTTGCAACGGCTAACACTGTCTATACTTACCGAATATGATACAAATTATTAAAACGCCGTCAGATAATGCCAATTAGCCCTAACGTGGACACATTGATTTGAGCCAGAAAAATGCTGAGTTGCCCGCAACACAAGAAAGCAACGACGATATCGCCAAAGCCATCCCTTTGGTGCGTGCAGACATCGTCAACACCATCATCGTGCAATTTGAAAAGCAAGGCATCAATATGACCGACGCTTTGCTGCATGCCAATATCAGCCGAGAGATGCTACTCGATTCAAGCAATATGATTGTAAACGGTTCCGTTAGAAGTATTTTTGGCAAGGTTTATGAGGATGAAGGGATCTTCGCCTTTGTTCAGGCGGTGGTTCATACTCAGCGAACGCAATTGATCCCACATTTTGTAAAAACGTTAACTAAGAATCTCACCATTCGAGAAGTGCTCACCAAGTTCAATTTATTGATTCGTGAATCCATCCCTGTTGCGTCACAGTATCTAGAAGTTGATGATAAAAGTGCGTGGTTTTGCTCCGCTATGCAGCATAAAGAGATCAATGATTGGCAAGAGATATTTAACGTTTTGTATTGTGTTGAGCTGATTCGTTCCCTAACCAACAACGAAGCATGGCGACCGAAAACGGTCGCGCTTACCCAAAGTCGAACGGGACAATTTGCACAAAACATTCCCAGTGATATTCAGGTGCTATTTTCACAAAAGCACACCAAAATCAGCGTCGATTTAGAGCTACTAGACCAAGAAATTAATACCGCCTATCCAGAACCCGCGCCAAAAGAAGTGGTTTGGCACAGCACTTTCACTGACACCTTATACACTGCACTAATCCCCTATGTTCATGAACAGACTTTAGACATAGAACTTGCCGCCAACTTATTGAACATGAGTACCCGAAGCCTGCAACGCAAACTACTGCAAGAGAAAAACTCATTTCGAGCGATTAAAAACAGCCTAATGTTCAATACCGCCTGCGACTTAATGAATCAAAACCTCAGCCTAACTCAAATCTCAGTACAACTCGGCTACGCCGACATCGCCCACTTCTCCCGCGCTTTCAAACGATTTAGCGGCATCACCCCAAAACGCTATCAAGTACTTTTAAGCGGGGTGCGATAATTGCGGGGTCAGGTCTTGAAATTTGCACAAAGTGCAAATTTCAAGACCTGACCCCGCAATTACCCCGCCACTATTACAAATATGGGAATAAGGCTTTTCTTTGTTCGGTGGTGAGGTTGGTGACGCGTTCGATGTTGTTTTCTGGGATCGCCTCTGGATCTGGGTAGTGTTTTAGTACCCTTTCCATGCTCGCTTCTCTGATCAAGTGGATCACTGGATATGGTGAACGGTTGGTGAGGTTCTCATCGTCGTCGGGATGCGTGCCGGCAAAGCAATAATCGGGATGGAAGGTGGCGATTTGAAACTCCCCTTCGTAATCTTGCTGTTTGATGAGCGCATCAACCCAATCTAAAAACAGATTGTAATCCATAAAATCATCTAAGAAATTAGGGATAGTGACCAAAGTCGTTTCTAGCTCTTCGACGTCGGTGCTTTGCAAATGCATGAACTCTTGCAAGATAAACTCTAGCAATTGTTCTTCATTATCCGCTTCTGTGACGGCAATTCTGATCTGTTTATTGCGATTAGGTTTTGCGGCAAACGGACACAAATTTAGCCCAATCACCACCTTTTCTAACCATTCTCGGGTTTGATTTTCTACCTGCTGTAAATTGATAGTCATATTACTTTGTATTAAACCCTTGGCGTTGTAGGAATTCTTGCATAAACGGGCGCGCTTCTTTGCTTAGCGTTTGCGTAATTTGTTCAGACCAAGACGCGGCTTTCTTATTGTCTGTGCGAGTTGCGTAGTAGGCTTGAATGTGCGCGTCGTACTTTGCTAACACTTCTTTATCTAGTGCTTGGTAGGTTTCTTGATGAACCACAATGGATTTAGGTAAGCGAGGTTTGATCTCTGGCGTTTGCGCAGGATGACCCAAGCACAAACCAAATAGAGGGATAACATGCTTAGGTAGGGCTAAAAGGTCAGTGACAGGTTGCGGGTTGTTTCTCAGTCCGCCGATGTACACTCCGCCTAATCCTAGTGATTCTGCCGCCGTCAGACAGTTCTGAGCAACCATAGCCGCATCAACAGCGCCTATCAGCGTTTGCTCGGTAAACCCTAGCTGAGCTTGTGGATGAATTTCTTGATGACGATGAAAATCTGCGCAGAACACAAAAAACTCAGCGCTAGTTTCCACATATGGTTGCCCACCCGCGTATTGCGCTAGTTTGGCGCGGCTTTCTTTATCTTGCACGCGAACAATAGACACACACTGAATAAAGCTAGAGCTTGATGCAGCTAAACCACAATCTAAAATGGTATCGAGTTGCTCGGGTAAAATACTTTGCTCGGTAAAAGAGCGAATTGAACGGTGTGAAAGAAGCGTCTCTATAGTGCTATTCATCAGGCTTTCCATAACAAGTTGTTGATGTTTAGGGTAGCAATAATGCGCCTTTGAGCAAAGAGGCTTTCAGCAAATAGCCTTAGCGATAATAATTTAAATGAAGCGACTAATAACGACTATTCATCCCACTGCGATTCGATATGTCGTCATTCATGCGCCCTCCTTTCCAAGCGCCCTTGCCGAGTACATTTAACACATCACTGGCGTTATAGTCATCACAGGCAAAGAAGTCACGCGCTATGTCCTTACGCAGCCGATTAAATAAAGGAGCATCACCTAAGTCTTGAGGGTGTGCAAACAAGGCCAGCGCACACTGCTGCTGACGTTGACTCAGTGCTTTACTGCTGGCTTGTATTTGTCCGATAGAGAAATGATCACGCCTGCCATAGCCTTTTAGCAATACTGGCGACAGCAACTTAATCACTTTTGCAATTCTGCGACGTTGAATATACCCAAACATACGACTCCTTGACTTTACAGCTTTTAAATCACCTTAGCTTAAGCTAGAAAACCTTGCCCCTCATTCGCATACCCATGTTAGCACTCGGCTCGACATTTATCGTGCTTGTAGTCGCTAAACGCTATCCTTTTATAGGTATGCCATGATTGACACTATGCCTAAAACTTCTCTTCTTCGCTGATAAAACGAGAATTTATCATTAAAATAGACTTAATGAATAATTATAAAAGAAACAAAATAGTAAATTACCCAAGACATAGAAATGAATGTAAACTATTGAAATGTAAGTAATGTCGTTACCGTGTCGTCTAAATGCCGTTATCTTTTGTTTAGGCTACTGATACTTTTAGTGTCGATGCAGCGTTAAGGAATTTGAAATGATAATCAGAAAACTCAGACTTAAAAACGGTTGGTCACAAGAGCAACTTGCAGAGCTTAGCGATCTCAGTATTCGCACAATACAACGGATTGAAAGAGGTCAAAAGCCAAGCCTTGAGTCATTAAAATCTCTTGCTGCTGTGTTCGAAACAAGTGTATCTCACCTTCAACAGGAGCCAGCAATGACCGACAAAGTAGAAATTACCAATGAAGAGCAAATTGTCATTGATCAGGTAAGAGCCATTAAGAGCTTTTATTCTCATCTAATGACGTACTTAGCAGTGATGGTGGTCTTATTTGCCATAAACCTAATTACAGATTCAGGCTATATTTGGGCGTGGTGGCCCGCTCTAGGTTGGGGGATTGGCGTTGTCAACCATGGATTAAACGCTTTTGAAGTGTTCGATTTCTTTGGCGTTAAATGGGAAAAGCGTCAAATAGAAAAACGCCTAGGTCGAAAAATGTAAATCAAAAAAATAGGGGCAATCGCCCCTATTCAAATCATCACATCAATTACGCTTTAGCGTTAAATACCACTTGGTACTCGCCGATGCCTGCGTAATTTACTGTTGTAGGCTTGTCGAATTCAACTTCAACGATGCCACAGTAAGAACCGGTAATGATAGTCTCGCCTGCTTTGAACGTTACGCCGCGACGAGTCATGAAGTTAATTAGCCAGTAAACAGGGCTTTGCGCCGATTCGTTTGGATGTGTGCCATCAAAGTTTTGAACATTGTCACCTTGAGTCACTGTCACGTTAACTTTAGCCGCATCAAAGGCTTTTTCACGAGCAATTTCAGGGCCAACAAACAGACCTTGGTTTACCATGCAGTCAGCCAGTTTTTCGTTGAACTCAGCATCGCTGTCTGCAGCAAAACGTGCTTGCATTAGTTCAAGTGCCATGTGGCATGAACCGATAGCGTCATTGATTTGCTCTTCAGTGTAACCTTCTGCGTTTGCAGGAAGATCTTTGCCCAGTTTAAAGCCAATTTCTGGTTCAATGCGCGCAGCGCCATTGTCCATAAATAATTCACACGTGTCGCCACTGTGTACGCTATCAGCAAAGATAGGTGCAACAATGTATTTGTCTTCGGCAAGTGGGTTCAAACATTTCCAGCCGCCTACAGCGCCATTTTTCAGTTCAATCATTGCCGCTTGAGTTTGCAGAGCCTCTTCTAGAGTCGTTGGACGAATGTTTTCTGCAAGACGTGGCGCTTTAGTACCCGCTACGCGGCGGCTTAAAAGCTCTTTTGCCGCTTCCGTATATAATGTAGTCATATTGTATTACCTGATGATTGTTTTGTTTGATGATATAGCAATTTTTATATTCTGAATAGGTCGCCCAATCACGAAAAAGGGTGACTTGAATAACAAGTCACCCTTAAATTACCTAGTTAGATCAACCTTTGTCTTGTTAGTAAAAAAGACAGTCACAGACGATTAAACGTCGTAAGTTGTTGATGCTGTGTCGCCGCCTGTACCCGTCCAGTTAGTGTGGAAGAATTCACCACGCTCACGGTCAAGACGCTCATAAGTGTGAGCACCAAAGTAGTCACGTTGCGCTTGAAGAAGGTTTGCAGGCAAACGAGCCGTTGTGTAACCATCAAGGAACGAAAGAGCAGACGTTGTACAAGGCATTGGGATGCCTACTTCTAGCGACTTAGCCGCCACTTTACGCCATGCACCTAGACAGTTTTCTAGGATAGCTTTAAAGTAAGGATCAGAGCCTAGGAATGCAATTTCTGCATCGTTTTCAAACGCATCACGGATGTTACCTAGGAATGCAGAACGGATGATACAACCGCCACGCCACATTAGTGCTACGTTACCGTAGTTTAGGTCCCAACCATTTTGGTTTGATGCTTCACGCATTAGCATGAAACCTTGTGCGTAAGAGATGATCTTAGACGCAAGCAGTGCTTGGCGAAGTGCATCAACCCACTCTTGCTGATCGCCTTCAACAGGTTGTACTGTTTTACCAAACAATTTCTCAGCCGCTACACGTTGATCTTTCATAGAAGATAGGCAACGAGAGAATACAGACTCAGAGATAAGCGTTAGTGGAATACCTAAATCAAGGGCATTGATACCAGTCCATTTACCCGTACCTTTTTGACCTGCAGTATCAAGAATTTTGTCAACTAATGGCGCGCCATCTTCGTCGCGGTACTTCAAGATGTCTGCTGTGATTTCTACTAAGTAGCTGTCTAGCTCAGTGGTGTTCCAGTCAGCGAAGACTTTTTGCATATCGTCAGCCGACATGCCAAGACCGTCTTGCATAAATTGGTACGCTTCACAGATAAGCTGCATGTCACCGTATTCGATGCCATTGTGTACCATTTTAACGAAGTGACCTGCACCATCGTTACCTACCCAATCACAGCAAGGCTCACCTTTATCAGTTTTCGCTGAGATGCCTTGTAGGATTGGTTTCACGGCTTCCCATGCTTCTGGAGAGCCGCCTGGCATGATTGAAGGACCAAAACGTGCGCCCTCTTCACCACCAGATACGCCAGTACCGATGAAGTGAATGCCTTTTTCACGTAGGTAAGCTACGCGACGGTTTGTGTCAGGGTAGTTAGTGTTACCACCATCGATGATGATGTCACCTTTGTCTAGTAGTGGGATAAGTTGTTCGATGAAACTATCAACCACATCACCAGCACGTACCATAAGCATCACTTTACGTGGCGTTTCTAGCTTCTCTACCATTTCTTGTAAAGAGTAAGCACCAACGATGTTAGTGTCTTTTGCTGGACCTTCTAAAAATTGGTCAACTTTAGCCGCAGTACGGTTATGTGCTACCACTTTAAAGCCATGATCGTTCATGTTTAAGATAAGGTTTTGACCCATTACTGCGAGTCCAACTACACCAATATCACCTTTCATTTTGTCTCTCCTACTATTCTTATCTTAAGCAATCTTACTTGCTGCGTCTGAGTCTAAAAACCATTCTGTTTCACCCGCATTGGAGTGAATTTTTGCTGCTGGATAGGGAAGATCCTCAGCTGGCGTATTGTAGATCTCATGTACGATATCTTGTTTGCCTGCGCCTAACACTAAATAGCTAATGCGTTTGGCCGCTTGTAGCACTTTTGCTGACTTCGAAATACGCTGCTGTCCAGATTCTGGATGCGAAGCTACGATAGCCAGTTTTTCTTCATTGTAATTTGTTTGCTCTGGGAACAAAGAAGCGGTATGCCCATCAGCACCCACACCTAACAAGATCCAGTCAAACACTGGAACGCCATCTTGGGTGTCAATCACATCACTCATTTCTGTTGCGAAACGAACGGCTTCTTGCTCGGGATCATTTTCACCCAAAATGCGGTGAATATTGGCCTCTGGCACACCAGCAGGAACAAATAGCAAAGCATTGGCTTCGCCAAAGTTACTTTCTGCGTCAGTTGGTGCTACGCAACGTTCGTCGCCCCACCAAAAATGCAGGTTGTTCCAGTCAATGCTACTGGTATAAGGTTCTGTCGCCAACAACTTGAATAGCATTTTGGGAGTGCTGCCACCAGATAAAGAAATATGTACCGCTCTACCCTGATGACTAAAGCTTTGTAACTCTTTGGCTAACTGCTCAACCACTTGAGTTGGCGTACTAAAGATTTTGGTATTCATCATAATTCGCAATAATCTGTATCAGTTAAGTTTTTGCAAGGGAAGCGCCACGCTCTTCCATCACGCTCTAATAGATCATGAGACTCTTTTGGTCCCCATGTGCCACAGGCGTAACCAAATAGCGCTTGCGGACGTTCTTTAAAGTCTAAAATAGGCTGAACATATTCCCAACAGGTTTCTACTGCATCTGAACGAGCAAATAACGTTGCATCACCATTTAACGCATCTAGCAATAAACGTTCGTATGCAGTTAGCATATGAGCTTCATTTAAAGACTTGTAATGGAAGTTCATTTTCACTTCTTTCGCGTGGAAACCAGCACCTGGTTCTTTCAAACCAAAGCTAATCTGAATACCTTCATCCGGCTGAATACGAATAATCAGTTTGTTTTCAGGCGCATCCTGTCCAAACACTGGGTGTGGCGTATCTTTAAAGTGGATAACCACTTCTGTTACGCGAGTCGGCAGACGCTTACCAGTACGCACATAAAACGGAACCCCATTCCAACGGCTATTGTTAATGTAGGCTTTCAGTCCAATGTAGGTCTCGGTGCGAGAATCTTCTGCCACACCAGGTTCGTCGCGATAACCCGGTAAAAACTCACCACGAACTTCAGATTCAGTGTATTGACCTAATACAAGGTTGTTCACCAAGTCATGCTCTTCAAGTGGTTTTAAGCTTCTTAGTACTTTTACCACTTCATCACGAATTGAATCAGCATTGATACGCGGAGGTGACTCCATGCCTACCATTGCCAATACTTGCAATAGGTGGTTTTGGAACATATCACGAACTGCACCAGAACCGTCGTAGTAGCCACCACGCTCTTCTACGCCAAGGAATTCAGAACCAGTGATTTCTACGTAGTTGATGAAGTTACGGTTCCAAAGCGGTTCAAACATGATGTTTGAAAAACGGAATACCAACAGGTTTTGTACCGTTTCTTTACCAAGATAATGGTCAATACGGTACAACTGAGTCTCTTCGAAATGCTCATGGATTTGCGTATCGAGCAGTTTTGCCGACGCTAAATCGTAACCAAAAGGCTTTTCAACAATAAGGCGTTTCCAGCCATCATCTTCTTTGTTTAGACCGTGAGCGGCAAGGCTTGCTGGAATAACAGAATATAGGCTCGGTGGTGTCGCTAAGTAATAGAGAACATTGCGCTCTTCTAATTGATAGTGAGCGGCAAGTTCGTCTTGTCGAGCAACCAGTTTGGCATAATCTGCAGTATCAGAGGTATTGATCGCTTGATAGTGAAGATGATCGATAAACGCTTCTAGTACAGATTCTTCTGTTTCTTCAAACTCTAGAAGTGCTTTTTTCAGTTTTTCGCGATAAGACTCATCACTGTATTCAGTGCGGCTTACGCCTAAAATATAAAATGATTGGGGAAGTTGACCGCTTTGGTACAGTCTATATAAAGCGGGAATTAACTTACGGTAAGTTAAATCTCCAGAAGCACCAAAAATTACTATGCTGCTTTTATCAGGTATTACCATCATTTGTCCTTCAAGTGCCTTTAAGGGTTGCATACATCCATCGCGTCGCGGGGGAATCCACGTACGAATGGTTCACAATGCACCATGAAAAGAATTCTACACCGAATAAGGCGAATTAAAATAATTTGTCACATTTTCACAGTGAGTAATTGCAATCTATAGGCAAAAAAAATCTCCGCCTTGTTAACGGAGATTGCCTGCGTCTATAGTTTAGCTTTATGACGCTTTAATATAAACATTTTTCATTCGCATACTTATTTTTGCTTTTTGCCTGCATAATAATTAAGCATCAATAAGGCCATTGCATTAACAATGCCCCATTAAAATTGACATTATTCGCCACCACCATAATCACAACGATTCATATTTAAGCAGTTATGCTAACCAAGCAAGGAATCGTCTTCCCTGCCCGGCAAACGTTAAGGACGCAGTTTTAACACCTTATCAATATCGCTCGCGCAATGCCTTTCTGCTAGTTGTTCCCATTTTTCGCCAAACGCACGATTCACGATGCGACCACGTTGCCCCCCTTCTCGCTCGGATACTTGGTTCGCCCAGCGCAGCACATTAGTGTAGGACTCAACTTGTAAAAACTCAGCCGCATCATATAACTTGCCCAGCACAAGGTTGCCATACCAAGGCCAAATTGCGATATCAGCAATCGTATACTCATCGCCAGTAATAAACGTGTTATTCGCCAATTGCTTGTCTAACACATCTAACTGACGCTTGGCTTCCATGGCAAATCGATTGATTGGATATTCTTGTTTTTCGTCTGCGTAAGCAAAGAAATGCCCAAAACCACCACCTAAGAAAGGCGCTGAACCTTGTGCCCAAAACAGCCAATTAAACGTTTGAGTGCGAGCTGGCCCACTGCTTGGTAAAAAGTGACCAAACTTTTCGGCTAAATGAACAAGAATAGAGGCAGATTCAAATACGTTTACTGCATCTTCACCGCTTTTATCAACCAATGCGGGGATTTTAGAGTTTGGATTGACCGCCACAAATCCAGAAGAAAACTGATGAGAGTCGCCAATATTGATCAAGTAAGCATCGTATTCGGCTTCTTTTACGCCCGCGGCTAACAACTCTTCAAGCATAATGGTGACTTTTTGCCCATTCGGCGTACCTAAAGAATAGAGCTGCAGCGAATGTTCCCCCTCCGGCAATGCCTTTTCATATCTTGCGCCCGCTTCTGGGCTATTAATATTGGCCCATTTATTGCCACCACTGGTATCATTAACCCACACTTTAGGTGGCACGTATTGCTCACTCATGGTCTCTCCTTCTACCCATTTATTAGAAACCGCATACGCAATTTCTATCGAATACTTATCCGCACTGTCGCACTCTTATCACTTCCGCAGACAGGAATGAACGGCCCATAGTATTTGTCCGTAATATTTATCCATAGAGCCCTAAAATCGACGGCTGTCTTTTAACGGTTTCACCACCGAATCTAGCCCTTCAACTTTCAATGCTAGACAGAGCTGTAATAATCGACCCAACTCTCCATCTGGCCACTGTGCTTTGTTTTGAAACCACAATAGATACTCTTCAGGAAGATCAATCAGCACACGCCCTGCGTATTTTCCATACGGCATTTTCATGTGCGCAAGTTTAAGTATATTTTCTTTATCAAACACTTTTTAAAACCAAATCAAACACTTTGTGACATTATGTAATGCATCTACCATAATAGAAGTGAGCGAAACAAACAAAGGATCGTTTTTGCACATCACCACTTCTATTCAGCTGTTTTTGTTTACTTTGCTGATAATCTTCTCACTGCCAACACAAGCGCAGGACAGCGAAGAAAAATGCTTGAGCAAACCTGACGATGATAGGCCAATTTCGCGCGTTTATCACTTTCTCAACACCAAGTTTTGCCAGCCCGCCGTGTGGTTCGATGACTTCTTCGCCGATGACCGCGTCACCGAAGACGCCCGTGCAGGTACTTCTGTACGTTGGAAAAACGACTTTTCATACTTTGAACATGACGGCTTCAAATACAAAAGTAAAATTGACGCAAAATTTAACCTGCCGAAAGTAACCAAGCGACTAAAACTCATCATTGAATCAGAAGGCGAAGATTCTCTTTTCGATCTGTTCCCTAAAAATTCAGACGAAGTAGAAAACAACCTCGGCCTGAGATACGACATCTACGCTAAGGGCTACAGCAGTTTTAATATCAAAGCCACATTTAAGCCAAAAATCGAAGCACGTTACCGCTTTACCTACCCAATCACCGTCAATACGGTAAGCCGTATTACACAAAAACTTTACCAACAAACAGAGTTAACCGGCGAGTCGACCCAATTTGATATCGACCACGCGATAAACACAAACTTTCTACTGCGCTGGACATCTTTCGCCGAATTTGAAAGAGATCATGCCGACGACACCAGCATTTGGAATATGGGAACCGGATTTATTCTTTACCAATATATCTCCCCAACCCAAGCCATTAACTACACCATCAGCACCACAGCAACCGACACCCCTCGCAGTTTTATAGACAACACCTTAATCAGTCTCACCTACCGACAAAATATCTTCTTTGATTGGTTCTATTACGAAATTACACCTGAATACAACTGGTATCGGGAATATCAGCAAAGCTTTGAGAAAGAAGCGAGCATTCGGCTTAGGTTGGAGGTTCGATTTGATAATTTTTAGGGGTGAGAGGTTCCTTCTTTCTATAATGTGCGCTAAACCTTTAGTTTAACGTCTGCTAGTGCTGTTTTTACATTCTCTATCCCGAGGTTAACCCAAAAATTAGTTTTATTACCGCGTTTAGGCTTAAAACGTTTAAATTCAGCAGTGGCCATAGCAGTCCTCTCACCTAAGCTCATATGACCTCAACATATCAGATCAAATGAGCTATTTATGCAATAAATTACTCAATTAATAGCCTTACCCTACTTACGTCTCATCTTCCTAGCCAGTTTGCGCTTACGTTTGTTCTTCTGTTTGTCTACGCCTGTTTTGTGGCTATTTCCAAGAGTGGTGTAACCGATTTTTTTCAATACGGCTTTGCCCTCTGGGCTGTTTATAAAGGTACGCGCCTCGGCATGACCTGCGTCTGCGGCTTCCGTTAGCAGAGTCGGGATTGGGCTAGGCGTTTTAACGCCGCGGCGGACTTTTGATTTATCAGCAGCAACATCTAACGCAAGTTTTGCCAAGCGGTACTTTACATCCGCCTCTTCGAGTTCATTGGCAGATTGTCTTAGTGCCTCTTTATAAATCTCACGCATCAAGCTGTAATACTGTTTGTCGTTTGCGATTTGTTTAAATAGGCGCAATTCAACATCTAGGTAATATGGCATGCATTTGTAGCTATCGACCATTTCCTGTACCGATTTTTCAGTATCCTGCGTCTGGTACACGGTAATGTCGACATAGGATTTAAAGAACGCCATAGCGGGAGCGCGACGTGCTTGTCCGCCGACAATAGCCGAGCGTAGTGCTTTTAAAGACTCGTCTGTTTGCTCTGTTTCATACGCTTCCAACTTGGTAAGAGTATCTACGGTAAACGCTTCAGGTAAGCGGTGCTCTAGCGCACAAGCTAACCACTTTTCTTTTTCTGAGTCGCTGCTAAATGCGTTGCTCAAAGCAAACGACAGTGCTTTGGAGTAACCCTTTTTTGCCGCTTGATGAATATGATTTATACCTAATTTGCGCTCTTCATTTTTAATAAGATGCGCGCCAAATTCAAAGTGCGCCTCCCCTTCTTCATCAGTGGTTAAGGCTTGTTTAAAACAGTATTTAGCATCACGATTACCTTGTTGTTGCAGTAGCTTATTTGAGTAGCATTTAGCAAACAACAGCCAACTTTGCGGATGACCTTGGCGATGAGTTTTTTCTAGCCAATAGCTGACATCTGTCTGTTTATCAAAATACGCATCCTTACTCCATGCTCGTGACTCGCCTGTCTGCTTGCTCATATCGAGCAGTTCACTATAAAAGTGATTGGCGAGGTAAAAACTGGCTTCTTTGCAGCCTTTTAGGGCATCGGTTACAAATGAGGTTAACTCACACGACATTGGCTCTTGCCAAGTGTACGAGCATTGCGAAGGAGTTTCTAAAATCGTGCGACCAACATAATGAGCGATTTCATACAAAGCGTTCATGTGCTTTTGCATGCGTGAGCGAGAGATAGACAACTTAGCGATATACTCACCGTTTACCTCTGTCATATGCACTGAACGGTTGCCGTCGTGACGCAGGGCGTTCATCTCCTCGATCACCCAAGATTCTATACATCCAGACGATTGCAGCATTTTGATTTTGTTTGATAATTCTCCATGCACTGGCGGTCGCAACTTAAAGTGCTTACCCAGCTCATGACAGGCAAGTTCTACAAACAAACGAATTTTAACCATACTCGACTGTGGGTCAGTAAAGTAATAACGCTCAGCTAAGGTCGCTTGGTTATAAAGCTCACCTAGACCCTGTTTCAAAAACTCAAAATTGTCGTGTTTATTGTGCTCGAAATTTGCTTGAACTTGCATCATAACGCTCCTATTTTCGCCATCTGGAGCTTATGTTAACCATGTGGGCGACAAATTGTGTCGCTAATACATTACTTGTGAAAGGATGGAAAAATTAGCAGACGAGGTGAATGGAAATCTATTGAAGTCAATCAAGAAATTAAGGGAAAAACACTCAATTTCACAAATCAATTTTTTTGTTCTTTAATTAACCGCCCTACTAATTAATAACTTTATGCCATTGATTTAATAAATAAATATAACTCTTTATGGGTGATTTTTATGACTAAAATCGGTAGATGAACGCTATTACTAGCATTTGTTATTAAATTCAGGAAACAGAGTTAGTATTGACCTTATCCTGACATTTCTTGTTACATTCTAATCAAAATGACGCCGCGCAAACCAAAATTGTACGGAAGCAATCCATGAACAAGAAACTATTAGCTATTTTAGTCATTAGCTCATTCTCCATTACAGCCCACGCCGCTGACGACAAAGACTCAGGACGTATCACCGTTTTTGCTGGTGCTAGCAATATCTCTTCTAACTTTCATAACCCAAGATTTAGTGTCTATGGTGGCACATTGGGAGCTGAATTTGGCTTCAACAAATACGCCAGTATCAACTTAGCGGGTACCTACGCTTCTTTTGATGAATCTAATTTCCATAGCAACTCACAAGGTGACACTGCTGATGGTTGGGCAATCAACACCCGATTAATGGGTAAACTTGGCTACCCTATTGAAAACCTATCAGGGAAAGTAAGGATGACACCATACGCCATGCTAGGTCTTGCTGTTGAATCCTATAAACTCGAACAAGATCACGCGGCAAATAGCACCTTCAATACTGACGATGGTAAAAAGATAAACAGCCAAGCAGGTTTAGCCTACGGTGTCGGCGCAGATATTATTATCGAAGATGTCTACGTGATTGGCGTGTCATACAACCGCTCGAACCTAGATACCAGTCATCAACAAACGTCACTGACATTAGGTTATCGTTTTTAAATAGACATCACGTAAAATTTGTTAGCTGATGATCAAATAAACCATCACTGAATACCCACCTCTCCCGATAGGCAATATTCAGCGATGGTTTTTACTTACAGGCAGTAGAAATATCAAAAAGCGCCCTTCTAACAGCGCTTAAATCCCCTCTATCTTGTTTACGCTTTCTCAGTATTGTCTAATGCAAAGTAGATCTTGGACACCGTTACCTCAGCAATCAGTATGACAAAGACCACCGCGAAAAAGGCCACAACGCCATTAAATGGGCCGGAGAACTGTACTTTTTCACCAAAAATAATGTTGATGGCTTCTAGCATTACAAATTTAGAGCCTACAAGGATGATATAGGTAGAAACGCCTCGGTAGATTTTTGGAGCCGTGCCGGGCTTAGATTTAAAATAGTTTGCGAGCTTATGTTCCAATCCTATGGATAATTTAAGCAATAGCTGCAGCAAGATTGCGGCAATGAAAGAGATGGTAAACGACTCAATGTTGACGTACTGGCAGTATTCGTCAAAGAAATTCAGTACGGTTAAATCCACTAACACAGCCAACGTATAACCGACAAACAAACGTTGCGGTGTATTAAAATTATAGCTCTTTCCTTCTGTGCTCATAATTACTCCCTTAATTACAAAAACAATAGATTAATAACAATTGTAAAACATCATCACTCAAATATAGTTCGTATTTTCAGATAAAATTCAATTAATTACCGTTTGAAGGTGTGCAATGTGAGAAAAGAAGAAACTGGCTATCGGAAGATCGGTATAAGAAGATATCTCGTCGATAAAACAAGAAATGTAGAGGTAAAACGAAAAATGGCCCCAAAAAATCTTTGGGACCATTTTGAAGTCACTGAAATCTTAGACTGTGTCAGTGATGAAACCACACAGCAAAAGAGTGATGCGCGTTATTCCCAATCAAGAATAACTTTACCAGACGCCCCGCTACGCATAGCGTCAAAGCCTTTTTGGAAGTCATCAATCTTGAAATTGTGAGTGATGATTGGTGTCAAATCTAAACCTGATTGAATCAAGCTTGCCATCTTATACCAAGTTTCAAACATTTCTCTTCCGTAAATCCCTTTGATCACTAGACCTTTGAAGATCACTTGGTTCCAATCAATGCCCATGTCTGATGGTGGAATGCCCAGCATTGCAACACGACCACCGTGGTTCATCGCTTCTAGCATGCTCTTAAATGCCATTTGAACGCCTGACATTTCCAAGCCCACATCAAACCCTTCGGTCATATTAAGCTCAGCCATCACGTCTTTTAGGTCTTCTTTAGCCACGTTCACAGCGCGAGTCACGCCCATTTGACGCGCTAAATCAAGGCGATATTCGTTCACATCGGTAATAACTACGTGACGTGCACCAACGTGTTTGGCAACGGCAGCAGCCATGATACCAATTGGGCCTGCGCCTGTGATCAGAACATCTTCACCCACCAAGTCAAATGACAACGCTGAGTGTACCGCGTTACCAAATGGGTCAAAGATTGCCGCAAGATCATCAGAAATACCATCAGGGATCTTAAAGGCGTTAAACGCTGGGATCACTAGGTATTCAGAAAAAGAGCCAGTACGGTTAACACCCACACCGATGGTGTTACGACAAAGGTGCGTACGACCACCGCGACAGTTACGACAGTGACCACATGTGATGTGTCCTTCGCCTGATACGCGATCGCCTATTTCAAAGCCGCGAACTTCTTGACCAATCGCGACAATTTCACCCACATATTCGTGGCCCACAACCATAGGCACAGGAATAGTGTTTTGTGACCATTCATCCCAGTTGTAGATGTGCACGTCAGTGCCACAAATTGCGGTTTTCTTAATTTTGATAAGAAGATCGTTATGCCCCATTTCAGGCATATCGACTTCATTCATCCAAATGCCTTCTTCCGGCTTTAATTTAGATAAGGCTTTGATTTTCATTATTTAATCAGCTCCATATCACGACCTACTTCGATAAATACATCGATAGCACGGTCTAGCTGCTCACGTGAGTGCGCCGCTGACATTTGAGTACGAATACGCGCTTGGCCTTTTGGTACTACAGGGAATGAGAACCCAACTACGTAGATGCCTTTTTCTAGTGCGCGCTCAGCAAATTCTGCAGCCACTTTTGCATCACCTAGCATGATAGGAATGATGGCATGATCCGCGCCGCCCATAGTAAAGCCTGCCGCTTCCATACGAGTGCGGAAATGTGCTGCGTTGTCCCACAGTTGAGTACGAAGATCGCCACTTTCTTGTAGAAGATCGATAACGCGCAATGACGCCGATACAATCGCAGGAGCCACTGAGTTAGAGAATAGGTATGGACGAGAGCGCTGACGTAACCAGTCAATCACTTCTTTTTTGCCAGATGTGTAACCGCCTGAAGCGCCACCCATTGCTTTACCAAGAGTACCAGTGATGATATCGATGCGATCCATAACATTGTGGTAGTCATGAGTACCAGCGCCTGTTTCGCCCATAAAGCCTACAGCGTGAGAGTCATCAACCATCACTAATGCATTGTATTTATCAGCC
Organism: Vibrio neonatus; assembly: GCF_024346975.1. Classification (NCBI taxonomy): domain Bacteria; kingdom Pseudomonadati; phylum Pseudomonadota; class Gammaproteobacteria; order Vibrionales; family Vibrionaceae; genus Vibrio; species Vibrio neonatus. The sequence goes on from NZ_AP024886.1 coordinate 804,284, forward strand.
AAATCACAAATAGCTGGCAAGTTAGCAACAACGCCGTCCATTGAGAATACGCCGTCAGTAACGATAAGCTTGTGACGAGCACCCGCTGCATCAGCATCGATAAGTTGTTGCTCAAGCTCACTCATGTTGTTGTTTGCATAGCGGAAACGCATCGCTTTACACAAACGCACACCATCAATGATTGATGCGTGGTTAAGGGCGTCAGAAATGATGGCATCTTCTTTACCAAGAATGGTTTCAAACAAACCTGCGTTAGCATCAAAACAAGACGTATAAAGAATGGTGTCTTCCATACCTAAGAAAGCAGATAGCTTGTCTTCTAGTTGTTTATGAATATCTTGCGTGCCACAAATAAAACGTACAGAAGCCATACCAAAACCGTACTCATCCATACCTGATTGTGCTGCTTTGATAAGTTCAGGATGGTTTGCAAGACCTAAGTAGTTGTTTGCACAGAAGTTAAGTACATCTTCGCCTGTTGAAATAGACACTGAAGCTTGCTGTTGAGAGGTAATGATTCGCTCAGACTTATACAAGCCTTCAGATTTCACTTCTTCGATTTGTTGTTGGATTTGATTATAAAACGCAGAAGACATAATACTATCGGTCCTTTAAGTAGAGGTAAGCAGGAAAATTGGACTGCTTAAATTAAGGTTATTGTTATTATTTACACTGTAAATAGATTTTAGTTGAAACCCTGTGCGAGTATAATCCCCTTCATGGAAAATCATTTGTGAATCATAGGCACATATAATGAAGACAACTCAGCTTGTGGCACTGCTTCCCGATCTCGCTACCTACACTTTAGTGGTGCAGCAAGGCAATTTCACTAATGCAGCCAATAGTTTATCTATGACGCCGTCTGCGGTTTCAAAAACGATATCGCGCTTAGAAAAAGCATTAGAAGTGAAGTTGATTGAACGTACCACGCGTAACCTTCGCATTACCGAAGAAGGACAAAAGGTTTACGAACAAGCCGTGCAAATGCTGTATGCCGCAGAACAAGCGGTCGAGCTTTCGTCAAACCGTCACTTAAAGCCGCTAGGTAGCATTATGATCTCTGCGCCAGAAGCGCTATTAAGTATTGTATTACAGCCTTTGATTATTGAATTTTTGAAGAAATATCCGCAAATCCAAATCAAAGCGCGTGCCATTGATGGCGCGGTTGATATACAAAAACAAGGCATTGATATCGCCTTTCGCCTTTCAAAACACCCCGATGAACACTTAGTGTTAAAAGAGTTAGGACAAACGCATCTTTTATTATGTGCATCCAAGCCCTACCTGATGAAAAACGGCACGCCACAGCAACCAAGCGATCTCGAACACCATAACTGCTTATACTTAGCCGAAACTGAGCACGATAACCTCTGGACGTTTCAGAAAGACGAGGAATCTCAATCGGTAAACGTGTCCGGTCGATATGCCGTCAACCAAGCACAACTGCGATTTGAGGGAGTGAAATCGCATTTAGGAATTGGGCTATTTCACGACTTTGTGGTGGAAGATGCGTTAGAAAACGGCGAGGTGGTGCAAGTATTAGAAGATTGGACGCTAACCGGTAATTATCACGGCAATATTTTGATGCAATACCCGCAGACAAAGTACGTTCCTGAACGATTGCGATTATTTATCGATTTTATCAGCGAGGCGCTAGGGGCTTAGTTCTTAGTTAAATAAATGCTCAAAAACTAAATCTTGCCCAAAGACGAAAAAAGCGAGCCTAAATAGGCTCGCTTTCATTTATGCGGTAAGCAAAAGTAGACTAGATACGTTCTACTGATTCTTTAGCAATAACAAACTCTTCGTTTGTTGGGATAACCAATACTTTAGCACCAAGAAGTGCAGACTCACCGATTTGACCAGCAGCGCCAAAGCGTGCCGCTTCGTTACCCGCTTTGTCTTCAGTGAAGCCTAGTAGGCTTAGGTTCTCAAGGATTTCACGACGGATATCCAATGCGTTTTCACCGATACCACCAGTGAAGATAACAGCATCTAGAGCGTTAAGTGGTACTAGGTAAGAAGCGATGTATTTCGCTACACGGTAAGTGAACACTTGGAATGCAAGAGTTGCACCTTCGTGACCTTCAGCCATTGCTTCTAGGATGCCACGAGCATCAGAAGTTAGACCAGACACACCTAGGAAACCAGATTTTTTGTATAGAGTTTCGAATACTTTCTCTTGAGTCCAACCTTTCTTAAGTAGGAACTCGATAACGCCTGGGTCAAGGTCACCACAACGAGTACCCATCATTAGGCCTGCTTGTGGAGTGAAGCCCATTGAAGTATCAACAGATTGACCGTTTGCAACTGCACATACTGATGCGCCGTTACCTAGGTGAACTGTGATGAAGTTGCTTTCTTCTACTGGTTTGCCAATCACTTTTGCAGCTTCGTGGCTAACAAAGTAGTGGCTAGTTCCGTGGAAACCGTAACGACGGATACGGTATTCGTCGTATAGTTCGTGAGAGATAGAACCAGTAAATGCTTTCTTAGGCATTGTTTGGTGGAATGCAGTATCAAATACAGCAAACTGAGGAAGAGAAGGATAAGCTTCCATTGCTGCTTTAATGCCTTTAGCGCCTGCTGGGTTGTGAAGAGGTGCTAGGTCTGAAAGGCTTTCGATTTCTGCAAGTACAGCATCATCGATACGAACAGTGCTAGTGAATTTCTCACCACCATGAACGATACGGTGACCAACTGCAACGATAGTCTCTTTTAGACTTAACTCTTCCATCAACTTAACAATACGGTTGATAGCTTCTTGGTGGTGATTACCCGGTGCTGTGATAGCTTCTTGGGTTTTTTCACCGTTAAATTTCCAGCCGATAGTCGCTTCTGGAAGGCCGAAACACTCACCTAGTCCGCTTACTAGTGCTTCACCAGATTCAGAATCGATAACAGCGAACTTCAGAGAAGAGCTGCCTGAATTGATAACGAGTACGTTCTTGTTTGACATGAGTTAAATCCTAAAATTAGATGAGGGGCATTCAATCTTTAGTAATGATTATCAAATAATTTGAAAAATATTCAAATTTTTTTTAACCGAATAGTCATACAAAATAAGATACTTTGATCTAGATCATTCTGCAAATTTTTTTAGTGCTTAAATTTTTTATAAAAATTAAAAGTTTAAAATCGTTTTTAGTGGTGTCATGGCTTTCAAGGCATTTGCCCTGCCCCATCAGCTGCAAAAAACCGCAATATCTTTGTCACTATTACTCAGAATAAATCATACAAGTGTATCTAAATGCGTCGATATGTTTTGTTCAGGCGAAAAAAAACCGAGACACTTACGAGTCCCGGTTCTCAAATTTTATTACTCGCCTGTAATTACACGACAGTATTACTCGCCAGAGTTGCGACGAGATTGACCACGGTCGCCACGAGGACCATTACCACGGTTTTCGCTGCCACGGTTACGGTCGAAACGACGTTCGCCGTCACGGTTACCACGGTAGCCACCGCCTTCACGGTTACCACGATGACCTTCACCACCACGACGGTTACCACCGTCACGACGAGGGCCACCATCGCGACGTGGACCACGAGACTCACGGAAGTCATCAAAGTCACACACTACAGCAGCGGTTTCTTTTTGACGAATACGCAGTTTACGCAGTTTACCCGCAGTTTCAGAGTTCATTGCTTTTGGAAGCTGAACAAACGTATGGCCTTGAGCCAGTTTGATTGCACCAATAGAACCTTTAGTTAAACCTAGTTCGTTTGCTAGAGCGCCAACGATGTCTTTAACTTGAACGCCTTGGTCACGACCCACTTGCAGTTGGTATGTATCCCAATCTTTGGTTTCGCCGCCGTAGCTACGACCGCCTTCACGACGACCATCGCGGCCACCGTCACGACCGCCTTCACGACGTTCAGTGCGACGTTTCTTATCGCGCTCGATAGCTGCGATCATTGGGTCATCACCTACGTAGAATAAAGGACGTTTGCCTTGTTGACGACGTAGTAGGATTGCCGCAAGTGTTGCTGCGTCAATTTCTAAATCATTTTGTAGCGTTTCAACTAACTCAGCGAATTTCTCTACAGAGCTGTGTTCTTTATCAGCAGCAAGTTCAAGACCTAGCTTAGTTACACGAGCTGCTGCTACTTGGTCACGCAATGGAAGTTGGATTTCTTCCATAGATGACTTAGTTACGCGCTCAATAGTGCGAAGCATACGCATTTGGTTAGTACGAACCAATAGGATCGCTTTACCCTTACGTCCAGCACGGCCAGTACGACCAATACGGTGAATGTAAGACTCAACATCAAATGGAATGTCGTAGTTGAATACGTGAGTAATACGAGGCACATCAAGACCACGAGCCACAACGTCAGTTGCCACTAGAATGTCGATTACGCCACGTTTAATGTTGTCTACAGTGCGCTCACGTTGAGACTGAGGAATGTCACCGTGTAGTGCAGAAACTTTAAAGCCACGGTCAGCAAGGTAGCCTGCAACGCGCTCAGTATCTTGGCGAGTACGTACGAATACGATAGACGCATCGGTTTCTTCAGTTTCAAGAAGACGAGTCATTGCTTCATCTTTCTCGATACCTTTAACAACCCAGAATTTTTGCTCTACTTTATCAACTGTGTGGTTTTTACCCGCAACGTCAACAAACGCAGGATCACGCAAGAAGCGCTCAACAATTTTCTTAAGCATTGGAGGCATAGTTGCAGAGAACAGTACGCGTTGAGCCGTCGCTGGAGCGTGCTCAAGGATTGCAGTTACGTCTTCTACAAAGCCCATGTTTAGCATTTCGTCCGCTTCATCAAGAACGAAAGTTTTTACTTCGTCTAGGTGCAAACGGTCACGGTTAATCAAATCTTGAACACGGCCAGGAGTACCTACAACAATGTGAGTACCATTTTTAAGGGCGCGCATTTGATCAACGATAGAAGTACCACCGTAGATTTCAAGAACTTTAAGACCACGGATGTTGCGGCCAAGGTTTTTGATTTCAGCAGCTACCTGAATCGCTAGCTCACGTGTTGGAGCAAGGATGATTGCTTGAGGTTTACGCTGGTCTAGTTCCAATTTGTTAAGAAGAGGAAGAGAGAAAGCGGCTGTTTTACCAGTACCTGTTTGTGCTTTACCTAGTGCATCTTTACCTTCAAGAAGGAAAGGAATTGACGCTGATTGAATTGGTGTTGGAGAAACAAAACCCATTTCATCAAGGGCAGAAAGGATTTGTTGGTTTAGTTCTAAATCGCTGAATTTAATTTCAGATTCTTGCATCGGGATCCCACTATAAGTCAGTGTGTTCATTAATACGGTCCCAGGTGCTCTCTAAATTCATACACCGATCCAGCAATACACACTAAATCCATTCGGAAGGAAAAGTATATAAAACGCATCAAGCCGCTAGGGACAAAATAAGGTGGCGAATTCTGCCCTAAAAATCAGACAATTACAAGAAAATATTGAAATAGATCACAAATTCAAGCAAATCCGCCCCTCACACGTCTTCCAAAAGCAACATTAATCCCCTATTCTGACCTGTGCATTTTGTCAGCAAAGCCTTTTCAAACCCTTACTCGGCTTAACGATTACTTCCTATATCCCTGCATATCTGAATGAGTGTATTTAACCAAGTTTTGGCGATCCTGCTGCGACATATTATCTGAGCCAGAATGAGCACAACCCGCTACAAAGCCTACGCATAACATAATTAATACTATTTTCATGACGCTTCCTCTTCATCTGCTTTCACATAACTTTTGTTATGTTGTGTATGTTTACGCGCAAACTCAGAAAATGGATCGAATTTCATCGACTTTATAGGCCGCTCAGCGCAGATTCTCGGTGAATTCAAAAACTTACACACTCTTTGTAAGCAGGTGCTCCCTATCACAGTCATAAATAGTTCAAAGTAACGTAACAAAAACACTTAAAACCAAGGCGCAATTTTCAAACAAAAAGCCTCGGTAAGTCGTTATTTTACAATCAAAAATTATAGCGAAATGTTCAAGTGTTTTATCAAGCTAAAGTAAGCTGTTAATTGCTAACGATTGGTATTATACATTTGTATCAAGAGTCGGTAAGATGGCGCGTAAATCACTGCCTTTCCTATCAACCTTGCCTAAGGGTTGCAATAATAAAGGCATAAATTAGCCCCCACAATTGTCAAAGATTATAAAGTATTCAATGTTTGCAGATAACCCGTTGCTTGCTCAACTAAAACAGCAAATTAAAGAAAAGATCCCTACTAAAGAAGGGACGATTAAAGCGACAGACAAAAAGTTTGGTTTTCTAGAAGTAGACAACAAAACCAGTTACTTCATTCCGCCTCCTTATATGAAGAAGTGCATGCACGGCGATCGCGTTGTGGCATTAATTCGCACTGAAAACGACAAAGAACTGGCCGAGCCAGATCAACTTGTCGAACAAGCCGTGACCCGTTTTATTGGCCGAATCAAACTGTTTAAAGGACGCTTAAATGTTGTTCCAGATCAGCCACAGTTGCGCAATCTTTCTCTGAAAGCCAAAACGGCGAAAGGCCTCAAACACGATATGTTCGCTGAAGGCGATTGGGTTGTTGCGCAGGTTATTCAACACCCTCTAAAAGGTGATGCAGGCTTCATGGTCGAAATCACCGAGAAAATCACCGACGCCAATGACAAAATTGCACCTTGGTGGGTAACACTGGCAGAAAACGACCTGCCAAAAACCGAACCTGCTGGCATTGACCATTGGCAGTTGCATGACGATGCCGATCTTATCCGAGAAGATCTTACCCATATTCCTTTTGTCACCATTGATGGTGAATCAACAAAAGATATGGACGATGCGCTGTACGCTCGTAAAACAGAAAATGGCCAGTTTGAACTGACTATCGCTATTGCTGATCCTACCGCGTACATCACGCCGGATGATGAGATGGACAAAGTGGCTCGTGAACGTGGATTTACTATCTACTTGCCGGGTCGCAACATCCCAATGTTGCCTAGAGATTTAGCTGACAATCTTTGTTCGTTAATTCAAGACCAACAGCGACCTGCACTGTGCTGTACGGTAACCATAGATAGCGATGGCACCATACAAGATGATATTCGCTTCTTTGCCGCTAATATCCAATCTCACGCACGTCTTGCGTACAATCATGTTTCAGACTATTTAGAAACGGGCTCTTGCGAACACTGGACACCGAGCAGTGAAATCGCCACCGTCGTCAATGCGCTGGCGGATATGGCAAAAGCACGCAGTGAGTGGAGAGAAAGCAACGCGGTTATCTTCCCTGATCGCCCAGACTACCGTTTTGAACTAAGCGAAGATAACGACGTGATTGCGATTCATGCCGATATGCGCAGAACAGCAAATAAATTGGTTGAAGAAGCCATGATTACCGCCAACATCTGTGCCGGTCGTGTTCTTAGCCATAAATTAGGCATGGGCATCTTTAATACCCATTCGGGTTTAAAAGAAGACAAAGTCAATAACGTTATCGACTTAGTGACTGAATACGGCGCACAAGACTTTGATGCACAAAACGTCACCACTCTTGAAGGCTTCACCGCGCTACGTCGTTGGTTGAACAATCAACCGACCCAGTATTTAGACAATCGCATCCGCAAACACCAAAGCTATGGCGAAATGGGTAACACCCCTGCTCCACACTTTGCAATGGGATTAGATATCTACGCTACTTGGACATCACCGATTCGTAAATACAGCGATATGGTCAACCATCGCCTGCTTAAAGCGATCATTCTAGATAAAGCGTCAGTACAAACCCCTGATGACGAAGTGGGTGACGAATTGGCTTTGCATCGTAAACATCACCGAATGGCGGAACGTAAAGTCAGTGATTGGCTGTACGCTCGTACTCTGAAGAAAGACGTTGCAGCGCAAACTAAATTTAAAGCCGAGATTTTTGATATTGGCCGTGGCGGTATGCGCGTACGTTTAATTGAAAACGGCGCGGCGGCATTTGTGCCAAACTCTTTGATTATGGATAACAAAGAGCGCATCGAATCGAGCACTGAGCAAGGCACAATTTCTATCGATAAAGAGCAAGTGTATAAACTCAGCGATACCGTTGAAATAGTCCTAACGGATGTTGATATCGAGAAACGTAATATAGTGGGTAAACCTACTGACGTTTTTGCAGATCTTCCTGCTGAAGAAGATCAAAAGCAAGATTAGACACAAACGTTAAGCTTTAAAATGACCACCCTGCAGAATGCTGATAAAGCTCTGCAGGGTTTTTTATTCTTTTTAGAATGTACATAGCAAAATCTACACAATCATTGCTTCACTTAACTGAGCAGTTAGATAAGATAATAACACTCACTTAAAAAGGCTTTCTTGTGTCGCCGTTAGTATACTTATCGCTGTCTCACCTACCTTCTGCACAGCAGCATGACTCGTTGGCAATGCCACTGGCATTTGTGCGTGTGCACAACGGCACGACAACGCCTCATATCAAAGACGCACCACCAGCGGCAAACTCTATTCAACTACACTGTTGCCTAACTAAAGATCTCAGTCACTTTTTATCCTCAAATAGGCAAAAGGATGTAGCAATAGACGCTGTGCTATTGGAATTTGCCAGCTTAGAAGCATTTCTTGAGTCTCCTTATTTACTAGAGCACGATTCATCTCAATATCTGCAATTAGAAGATAATGAAAAACAGGGCCCTGACATAAAGCCCAGTGCACTTGCTAGGATGGAAACATCAATTGAATGTGATGTACTGGAACAACAATTGTTTGATGCTTTAGTGACTTGCGCACAAAGCTCTGATTATCTAGCACAAGTGCAATGTGGGTTATTAAACAGTTTTTTGCTGCAAGTTGCGCACCGCAATCCCAGAGTTATCGACACTATAAAAGAGGCAACAGGGACTTACCTTTCAGAAAGTGCCCGTTTTTCCGAAAAAGTGTCCTTCTTTCTTGATATGAGATTGGATAAAGAGATAAGCCTGCCTATGCTTGCACAACACTTGAAGCTTTCTATTTCAAGCGTGAAACGAAAACTGGCCGATGAAGGACTCTCTTTTTCACAAATGCTTAAACAGAAAAGAACTTACAAAGGTGCCACTATTTTACGCGCTGGGCGTACTAATATAAATGCTATAGCAAGCCTGTGCGGCTTCAATAGCGCCACCCAATTTACTAATGCCTTTAAAAGTGTTTATGGCTGTACGCCAAAAGTATTTCGTAAAGAGCGCAGAACACCATAACGATACGATCTCGACCCAGTACCTAAGCAACTAAGTAACTAAGTAACTAAGCAAATTCAAACATGGACGCTACCGACACCTTGCGCACATGACGACAGCAACGAAAAGGAACGATGACATGCAGTTTAGCTATTCAAATCCAACCAATATCTATTTTGGACAGTCTCAAATCGCCGCCATTACTCGCGCTATCCCAAGTGATAGCAAAGTATTGGTGATTTACGGTGGTGGCTCTATTAAAAAGAACGGCGTGTACGATCAAGTTGCCAACGCCCTATCTGATCACCAGTGGCAAGAATTTTCTGGCGTAGAGCCAAATCCTTCCGTCGAAACCTTAAACAAAGCCGTCGAAATTGCCAAAAAAGACAACATTACCTATTTACTGGCCGTGGGCGGCGGTTCGGTAATTGACGGCACTAAATACGTGGCCGCCGCTTCACATTATGAGGGTGACGGTTGGGATATTCTCACCGGCAAGCACAAAGTTAAAAGTGCTATTCCACTTGGCGCTGTATTAACACTTCCTGCAACCGGTTCTGAATCGAACAAAGGTGCAGTCGTCACCAGAAAATCCACTCAGGATAAATTGAGCTTCTTATCTCCTCATGTACAACCCAAATTTGCTGTCCTTGATCCTGATGCAATGAAAACACTGCCGCAACGTCAAATGATCAACGGTCTTGTGGATGCATGGGTACACGTGTGTGAGCAGTACATTACTAAACCGGCTGAAGGTATGGTGCAAGATGGATTTGCGGAAGCGATTCTTAAAAACCTCAAAGCACTGGGTGAAGACTTTGCCAATCACGACAGCAATGCGTGGCGCGCCAATTTAATGTGGAATGCTAACCAAGCATTAAATGGTCTTATTGGCGCAGGTGTACCACAAGATTGGGCAACGCATATGATTGGGCATGAGCTTACCGCCTTGTACGGCGTTGATCATGCTCGCTCATTAGCTATCATCCAACCTTCATTGCTGCGCAATCAAATAGAGTTTAAACGTGCTAAGTTGGAGCAAATGGGACAAAACGTGTTTGGTCTAGCGCAAGGGGCCGATCTTGCTGAGCGCACTATCGACCAAATCGAGAGCTTTTATCTCAGCTTGCAGGTTGCCACGCAACTTACCGAACATGGCACAGATAAACCAGCGGCAGTGCAAGCCATCCTAAATCAATTGCAAGCCCATAACATGGTGACGTTAGGAGAAAATCAGTCCATTACGCTAAAAGAGGTTGAACAAATCTTACAAGGAGCGATTGCGTAAACTGAGCGCTTTCTTCTTTCATTAAGCACTCTGTTATTAAGAACGTTTTCATTCAGTGCTTTTTCATCAAGTGCTTTCGATGAGAACCGAGATACTGAGGAGACAAACACGTCTCCTCAGATTAATGATTTAAGAGAAACTAACGCCTTTAAAGACGTCATTTAAAAGCGATAATAAGAAAACGCCCCCTGTCAAGGCTATATACCTAACAGTAAATGCCGCCAAAAGTTATGAAGCACGTCACAGTTTCAAATAAAACCTTTAAGCTAACTGCACATAATTATCTTTTAGTTACTTAACCATTAGACATAAAAGTTAATAAATCACAGTAATAACACCAAACACAAAACATACACACAACATTCCAATCAAAGCAAATAACAATAAAATACAAAATAACACAATAAATGTATTTTAATTAATATAATGCCTTGTTAGATAAATAGTGATACTAGAAATAAATATGTAATTCATATGTAGATTAAACTCAACCTAAACGAAAGAAAAATACGCATTTAACTGAAATAATTAATCATAATAGAAAATATTTTACCTTACGAACCGAATAATATTCATAAGCTGAATTTGTCACTTAAAAAAGCGTTCAATATTTACTCAACTAACAAGAAAAGTGACAGCTCACACAGAAAAACAACTGCAAGCCTTTGTTTTTAAAGAACTTAAAAAGCCAGCCTTCACCTATGCTGAGGCTATTTTTCTGCGAGCAATAAATTGAAGTACTGTAAATCAATGATATAAGAGTGTAGATTAATTAATTAATAGAAAATTAATGCTTAAATATTAATCCATAATAGCATTTTGCACATACGCCACAGCGTGCATAAAAATCGGTTAACTTTTGTAAAATTTTGGATTAATAAACATAAATTATCGGCATAAATGCATATATAAATAGCGCCATTTTTCCGCATTACTTGATCTTTTGGTCTATTGCCTTTATTTTCGAGCCTTGCTTTCGTCTCTTCATTGAGACTTAAAAATAAGGAAACTCGCAAACATGAAAAAGATTTCAATTACATTTGCAATGCTTCTGGCTGCTCTGACAACCACTACAGCATTTGCAAAAGACAAAGTTTATAAGATCGCGACTGATGCAGCTTACGCTCCTTTCTCGTTCAAAATCGATGGCGCATATACTGGTATTGATGTTGAAGTACTAGACGCTATTGCAAAAATCGAAGGCTTCGAATACCAACTAAGCCCAATGAACTTCAATGGCATTATCCCAGGCGTAGTATCTGGTCAACTTGATGGTGCTATTGCTGGTATGACAATCACAGAGAAACGCGCTAAGGTTTTAGACTTCTCTGAAGGTTACTACGAATCAGGTGTTATCCCTGTCGTGACAGTAGACAGCAAAATTGCTTCAGTTTCTGACTTCAAAAACAAACGTTTTGCAGTTAAGAAAGGCACAACTTCTGCGGATTGGGCAAGTGCTAACCGTAAAGACCTAGATGCAAGCATCCGTTACTTTGACGATTCTGCTTCTATGTTCCAAGAAGTAATGAACGGCAACGCTGACATCGCTTTCGAAGACTACCCTGTTATCGCTTACAAAATTTCTCTAGATAAAACTCCAACTCTAAAACTTGTTGGCGAGAAATTAACAACAGCTAAATTCGGTTTTGGTGTTAAGAAAGGCCAAAACGCTGAGCTTCTTCAGAAGTTCAATGAAGGTCTAGCAAAAATCAAAGCAAACGGTACTTACGAGAAAATTCTTAGCAAATACCAATAATATCTAGTTTAAAAACAAGATGTTAATAACACTGCTTTAAAATAAAAATATTTACTCAGGAAGGAGTTTATTGCATAAACTCCTTCTTTCTTTTCTAAATAACCTCTTAGATGAGCGCCTTATTTTGAGGTCAACATCTTTGCGACGAGGTTAAGTAGTTTTAAAAGGAAATTCGTATGTTTGAGCTATTCATGGATAGCCTACCTGCCTTTATCGAAGGGATGAAAATCACCCTGATCATAACGGTATGTTCGCTGTTCTTGGCAACTGGCATTGGTCTAGTATTAGGCCTTATTAATATTGGCAAAAACAAGTTTTTACGCGCGATTGCTAAAGTCTATATCGATATAGTCCGTGGTACACCTCTTATCGTTCAAGCCTTCTTCTTATACTTTGGCATGACAGGTTACCTTGGCTTTCATATGACAGCTGAAGTTGCAGGTACCATTGTTATCAGTATTAACGCTGGTGCTTACATGGCTGAAATCTTCCGTGGCGGTATTCAAGCTATTGATAAAGGTCAAATGGAAGCAGCGCGTAGCCTTGGTCTATCATCGACACAAGCAATGCTGAAAGTAGTACTTCCACAAGCATTCCGTCACATGATCCCGGCAATTTTGAACCAGTTCATTATTTCACTAAAAGATACATCAATCCTTACCGTTATCGGTGTAAGTGAATTAACACAATCGGGTCAAATCATCATTTCTTCAACGTACCGTTCGTTTGAAGTGTGGACAATGGTCGGCATTTTGTATTTTGTTCTTATCTATATTTTGAGCACTATCTTTAGACAAATTGAGGCGCGTTTGAACAATGATTAAGGTATCAAAACTAGTAAAAGCTTATGGCGATAACGTTGTTCTAAATGGTATCGACTTCAATGTTGGCGAAAATGAAGTAGTTTCTCTTATCGGTCCTTCAGGCTCTGGTAAGTCTACCCTACTTCGTTGTCTAAACGGTTTAGAAGAGCTCAATGGTGGTCACATCATTATTGATGGTGACGACTTAGCGAACAAAGATCTGGATATCAACAAGTTCCGTGAACATGTTGGCATGGTATTCCAATCTTTCAACTTGTTCCCGCACCTAACGGTAATGGAAAACATCACGCTCGCGCCATTAACACTGAAAAAAGCCAACAAAGCAGAAGCGCAAGCAACTGCGTTTGAACTGTTGGACAAAGTAGGTCTGCGTGACAAAGCGGATGCGTATCCGAAAAGCTTATCCGGTGGTCAAAAACAGCGTATTGCAATTGCACGCGCACTGGCAATGAACCCAGATATCTTGCTTTTTGATGAGCCTACTTCGGCACTTGATCCTGAGATGGTTGGTGAAGTTCTGCAAGTAATGCAAGATCTTGCCAACTCACACGGCATGACAATGGTTGTTGTAACCCACGAAATGGGCTTTGCTCGTGAAGTGTGTGACCGCGTAGTCTTCATGGCTGACGGAAAAATCGTAGAACAAGGTAAGCCTTGTGAAATCTTCGATAACCCGCAAAACGAACGTACTCAAGACTTCTTGTCTAAAGTTCTGTAAGCATTTTGCTTTACCCGTTCTCCATCTAAAAGTTTGGGAGCTGATTTTAATCAGTTCCCATTTTTTTATCTGGAGCTAGCGACATGAATTTTGGACAATAAAAAAGGACCTAAATAACATTTAGATCCTTAATCAATCGTTCAGTTTACGACTTATCTTTTTCGCAATTATCGCCGAAATTAAAAGAAGTTGATGGATTTACGCCCTGTTTTAGCGTTTTTATCACTGTCATCATCTTCATTGTTCTCTGCTACTTGAGTCTGCACTTTAGCGTCAGAGTGGTTGTCGGCAAAATGCTCTTCAACATATTCAGGCTCATCGTCATAACCTTGATCGCCAGCATCGTAATCCGTTGCCACCCCATCGTCTGCATAATCAGCTTCAACAACATCAGCAGGATCAACATAGATCACTAGGTAGAATTCTTCGTTAAATTGAACCAAATCACCGTCAACCAATTTACGACGTTTACGGGTTTCTATTTCGCCATTTACGGCAACATAGCCTTGGCTAATAGCTTGTTTCGCTTCACCGCCACCACTGACTGCATCGGCAATCTTTAGTACTTTGTAAAGTTCCACCGGTTGAGTTGACACCTCAACACCAATTGCTTCAATTTCAATTTCTTCTTCTAAGTGATCCACTGCATTTCCAACTTAAGTTTTCGAGCGATGCTCGTTAATTGGCGACATTCTAACTGCTATTGGAACTCAGGCATAGCACCAAGTTTATTGTGCCAAACTTGGATATGGGAGTATTGCTCATCAAGCTCCACTGAAAATGCGCCTTTCATTAGGTTAATAAACAAAAACCCAGTGATATCTGCAACTGACAGCTCGTCACCCGCAAGATAAGTCGAATGGGCCAATCGGTTTTCTAGTTTCGTTAAAAAGGCAATCGCACGACCTTTTGACTCTTCGCCCCACTCGCTTACGCAATTTTCTCGGTCGGAATAAAAGCCTGTAATGTTTCTAAATGCCTGAAAACCAGCGATAAGTCCTTGAAACTCAACAATGCGGTGCCACATTTCAACTTGCGCACTCTGCACACCTGGCGCGCCAAATAGATTAGCCTGATTAGGCACAATATGATCAAAGTAACGACAAATTGCGACAGACTCACTGATGTAAGTACCATCGTCTAACTCCAATGCAGGCACTGTGCCGCTAGCGCTCTTTTGTTGGAACTCAGGAGTAATATTTTCACCACCCTTTAGATCCACTTGAACACGCTCAACCTCAGCCCCAATCAGCTTGAGAAAAATCGAAACACGTCTACAGCTTGGCGTTGCCGCCGACTCATACAATTTCATTTCATATTTCCTTATTAAAATTTCGCTTTGCAGCGCTTTTGAATCAGCTCTATAAGGCATTGTGATTTTAGGCAATGTTCCATCAATTACCTGACAAACCACTTCCTCATAACTGACAATACAAACTTACGATATTTCAAAATTAACCGAGCTCTGGGTAAATAGCTCGGCGTATACAACACTGTTTTAGCATGGCTAAAGGTTCTAAACCCTTCTTCACCATGATAACGCCCCATTCCCGAATGCCCTATCCCGCCAAACGGCGCATCTTCAGCCGCGACATGAAAAATGGTGTCGTTGACCGCCACTCCTCCAGAATGAGTATTTGCCAAAATATAGTCAACCGTCGGTTGTTCATTACTCATAACATATAGCGCTAAAGGCCGCTCATGGGCATTCACATACTCAATCGCTTCTTCAACTTTGTGATAGGTAATGATAGGTAAAATAGGGCCAAAAATTTCTTCCTTCATCACCGCTAAATCATCGCTTGGATTAAAGATAAGATGGGGCAATAACTGGTTTGGTTCTGTGGTGCTATTACCGGCAGCGACTTCTATTACCCGTACGCCATCAGTCGCTTTAGCTTGCTCTATATATTGCTGTAAACGCTGGTATTGATGACTATTAATAATATGACTGAACTGGCTGAGATCTTTGGCAAAATAGCGATTAAAAC
The DNA here is from genome assembly GCF_024346975.1 of Vibrio neonatus. Taxonomy (NCBI): domain Bacteria; kingdom Pseudomonadati; phylum Pseudomonadota; class Gammaproteobacteria; order Vibrionales; family Vibrionaceae; genus Vibrio; species Vibrio neonatus. The sequence goes on from NZ_AP024886.1 coordinate 820,032, forward strand.
GCTGGGCAAATAGCTCGGCAAATTCATCGGCTCTGTTTTGATCAATCAGTACATAATCTGGCGCAACGCAGATTTGTCCTGCGTTGACACATTTGCCAAACACAATTGAATCGATGATTTTGTCTAACTGCGCATCAGGCGCGATTATCACTGGCGATTTACCACCTAATTCCAGCGTAACTGGCGTTAAATTTTTGGCTGCTGCTTGTGCGACCATGCGCCCAACCGATGTTGAACCGGTAAACAGCAAATGGTCAAAAGGTAACGCACTAAAATTCGCGGCGATCGTCGCTCCGCCTTGTATCACCACCACTTCTTCATCTAAAACCGACAAGATGTTAGTGAGCACTTCATTGGTCGCAGGAGTAAACTCGCTGAGCTTTAACATCACTTTATTTCCAGCAGCAATGGCAGTTGCTACCGGCGGTAGGCTCAGCATTACCGGGAAGTTCCACGGCGAAATCACTCCCACTACCCCAAGAGACTGATACTCAACTTTCACTTTTGAAGGAAACAGCATTAATCCTGCATGGCGCTTCGACGGTTTTGCCCATCGATTGAGGTTTTTTAAAGTGTATTTGATGTGATTGATGGTTGGAATAATATCAGACAGAACAGAATCAAACTCAGAGCGATTGCCAAAGTCTTTTGCCAGTGCCGAGACCAGTTGCGACTGCTGCTCTAATATTGATTGTTTGAGTAGTAATAAGCGCTGTTTTCGTTGCTCTAAACTTGGATTTGGTGCGTCTGCGTAACTCTTTTTTAAAGCGGTTAATTTCAAGTTTAAATCACCTGAGTCCCCTAAAGTGTCACTTGAAACCAAATTAAGTCGCGCCATTACTGCCTCTCATTAAATCTTCAACCGTCATCATGATTGTTGCTTGTGCAATCGATTGTAGGCGATGAGAAGCATTACACCTAACTCTGTTATCCAAAATTTTTACCCTTAGCAAAAACTTGCCTTAAATAGGTAACAATATGGGAGCAATTAGACATTTGTTGCTATCTGTTTTTTGTTCGACAATGAAAATTAAGCGTCACGGGCGCAACGCTTAATTCTTAATTCTTATTTATTACATGATATTTCTACGACGAGCTTCTTTCTTATAGCTGGACTCGCGATAAAGCCAAAGCAACCCGTTCGCGACAATCATTAGCCCAGTAAACAATACATAGTTCACCCACTGGCTCTTCACAAATGACGCAATACCCTGCTCACCGATAGAAGAATATTGAAAAGCGATACTAAACACTAAATAGAAAGCAAAAGAGCCAAGAGTGCTCTTAGAAAGCCAACTGAAGAAACCTTGCTCTCGTTTCTGATGCCAAATTTGAAACACTTTATCGTTCATATATTTACCTAACTTGATTATTTCTGTACTTAATTCAGTGCGTGTCACTTGTGTCGTTTCACACTAAATAAAGAAGCAAGCAACGCTTGCCATAATACTAAACCTTTTTACTATAAACTCGAACCCCAACGAAGAACGGGTAATACAAAAAGCTTACGAAAATTTGCGATACGCACTAACAAAGGGCGACATTATCTCACGATGTGCGTCTAACTGAATACACAAAGCTGACATTTGACGGATTTAACCTAACAAAACAGCTTTTGGTGGACGGAAAACCGTAAATTAGACTAACGAAGATCGTGAAGCATGAATCGCTAGTGACGAAAAAGCTTAGGTATGGAGAGCCTAAGTACGACCTAGCTTTCGCAACAAAAGTGATTACGTTATTCTTGCCAGTTGTATTCCATTTGCTTGGCTACTGTCTTGGCAAACGATAGGCCGCAATGTTTTGATAGCAAATGTAAACTCATATCGATACCAGCCGAAATACCACCGGAAGTAGTAAATTTTCCAGATGTGACCCAACGTTGATCTGTGATTACATTTAGATTTGGAAACTGCGAGATTAAATCCGGAATATCCTCCCAGTGTGTCGTCACTGTTTCTTCCTTAATGACACCCGCTTCTGCAAGAAGAAATGCACCAGTACACACTGACACCACTTCATTTATATTTTTAGCTATAGAAGCAAGCCAACTTAAAATATGGGGTTTGCACATTTCATCGATATGAACGCCCCCGACTACAATGAATAAATCAATATTAGGGTGATCATATATGGTGTAGTCAGCCAATACTTTAAAACCGCCACGGGCAATAACAGGTTCAGAACTCTCAGCAACTAAAAACACATTTAAATGCTTAGCCCCTAACCTTTTCGCTGTACTAAACACTTCATATGGGCCCGAAAAATCAAGGACTTCTGCTTGGTCGTAAATATAAATACCTATGTTCATCTTCCCTCCTTGGATAATGTTCAAAACACTAGCAAAACGCTTCGAATCCGTCACTTTTACACATTGATACGAACCATAACGTACAACGAATCTCTATCCCCTATCGATAAGATAGTCGAGACCAGTATCAATGAAATCATCTATAAATATCATTGAGTCAATAGTCTATGGTTTGTCGATTGACAAGGGTAGAACAAACGCTCTACTATAAAGGTAGAGCATTCATTCTACCCAATGAGATACATTATGCTAAAAGAGCAAATCGCATCCAGCCTAGAGCGAGAATTTAGTGAGTTTGGTTTTGCCGAGCCCAGTGTCGCACAACTCAAAGTAGCTTGTGGTGTCAGCCTAAGAACTTTATACAAACACTACCCTTCAAAAGAAGAGATGATTGTAGGTGCTTTACAACACCGTCACCAACGTTACCTAGCGTTCTTATTGGCTGACGTTCCTGAGACAGGTATTCACTCTCTAAAACATATTTTCACTAAGTTGGGTGTATGGATGAAAGAATATGCACCGCACGGCTGTATGTCTATGAATGCACTAGCAGCATTTCCTGAAAATGACTTCATTTACCAAGCAGTCAAATCCCATAAGAAAGACGTGCAAAGATTTCTAGGTGAACAAAGTGTACGCCCAGATTTATCAACACAGCTATTTTTGCTTCATGAAGGCGTGTCGAGTGCTTGGCCGGTTATTGGGGAGCAAGCTCTCGATGCCGCCCAACACACAATTATAAAATTATTATCTGAGAACTAATCATGACAACAATACCAACCGCTATACCGGACACAATGAAAGCGATACTACTTAATGGTCATGGTGGACCTGATATGTTGGAATATCGCCAAGATATTCCTGTCCCAACGCCAAAAGATCACGAGGTGTTGATTCGTGTATCAGCCGCTGCTGTAAACAACACCGATATTAACACCCGTATTGGTTGGTACTCGAAAAGTGACCACAGTAAAGACGATGCTAGTTGGGGTGGAAATGCATTAAATTTGCCCAGAATCCAAGGCGCTGATGTCTGTGGAGAGATCGTTGCGGTAGGCGATTGCGTTGATAACATTCGTATTGGAGAACGAGTGTTAGTTGAACCCTGTTTAAGTGACGTGAACGGTGAAAGTGTTTCCCCTGCATGGTATTTAGGTTCGGAGTGCGATGGTGGTTTTGCTGAGTATACCGTGGTGTCTGCAAAGCACGCTTATAAGATCGACTCAGATCTCACTGACATCGAACTGGCTTCTTTCCCATGCTCCTACTCTACCGCAGAAAACCTGTTAACGCGCGCTCAAGTCGTTAAAGGTGATCGCGTCTTAATATCTGGAGCATCTGGAGGCGTGGGTTCTGCAGCCATTCAGCTTGCAAAAGCACGTGGCGCAACGGTTATAGCGATCACAAGTGCTAGTAAACATGATTTGGTATTAGGGCTTGGCGCAAATACTGTGGTTAATCGAAATGAAAACCTCGGTGAGACTCTAGGCACAAACAGTGTAGATGTTGTTATTGATCTTGTGGCGGGTGAACAATGGCCTCAATTTTTTGACGTGTTGCGGCCTAAAGGTCGTTATGCCGTTTCCGGTGCAATCGGCGGAGCATTAGTTGAGCTTGATGTACGCACACTCTACTTAAAGGATTTAAGCTTCTTTGGTTGTACTGTTCTAGAACCGGAGGTTTTTTGCAACTTAGTGAGCCTCATTGAACAAGGTAAGATAAAACCACTCGTGGCCAAAACTTTTCCTCTTGAAGCAATTTCACAAGCCCAGACTGAGTTTCAAGAGAAGAAACATGTCGGAAAAATAGTGCTGACAGTCACAGAATAAAAATAACTTGCTCAGCACTACATAAGTGCAAGTAAATCACATTCAAAAAATCAAGATACAAAGCCCAACGATGGTATGAAAGATGCTAAATGTTGGGTAGCGCCATGTTATTGATTATGGGCGTACTGCAATGTCTTAGTATAAAAACGCTTTGTTCTGGTAACAGGTTCTGGAATTCCGCAGCGTATTAGGTATTAAGTTAAAATTTTGAAGTATTGCCCAAATTAGCAGCCAACTTTCTTGTAAGTGGAGCAGCTAAGCTCAAAACTCCCTGTCAAAACCCCGTTAAACAAAGATACCAAGGCTACACACAATAACGGGTTCAGAACTCTCAACAACTAATAACACATTCAAATGCAGTCCCTTCGTCTTTTTGCTGTGCTAAAAACTGCAAATAAATCTAAGAAACCAAGGACATGTACTTAGCCATCTCATTACCTTTTAACTTTCTGACAAAGCAAAGCACGTTTATTTTTTATCGATCACTAAAAAATATATGACGTTTGCTATTGACAATGTTTAGCGATCAATACAGAATGCGCGCATCCAATTCAGTAGCGAACACTACAGAATATTAATCAAACAAGTTCTCTTACTAAGATCGACAGAATATGCAGGAAATAACAATGACTAAAGAAACCGCAATCCAAACACGTAGCAACATGAAAACAGTCGTAATTACAGGCAGCAGCAGTGGCTTTGGTAAAATGGCAGCAAAACAATTTGCCGATAAAGGACACAAAGTTTACGCCGCGATGCGCAACGCAGACGGCAAGAATCAAGCAGTGAAAAATGAACTAGAATCATACTCAGAAAACATTGTTGTAGTTGAGATGGACGTTCTTAGTGATGAGTCTGTAAACACAGCGATTGCACAAATCATGCAAAAAGAGAGTGCGATTGATGTACTGATCAACAACGCGGGCATCATGCACATGGGTATAACTGAAGCATTCAGTGTTGAGCAAGCACAACAACTAATGGATACCAACTTCTACGGTGTTATCCGCTCAGTTCAAGCCGTTGCGCCACATATGCGTAAAGCAGGTAAAGGCCTAATCATCAATACGACCTCTGTTATTGGTCGCGTTTCATGGCCATTTACTGGCACCTACAGCGCAAGTAAAGCAGCGGTAGAAGCTTACTCTCAGAGCCTAAAATTTGAATTAGCTCCAAGTGGTATTGAGGTGGTAATTGTTGAGCCAGGCCCATCATCAACTAATTTGGGCGGCTCATTTAAACCAGAAGCACACACTCAAGTGGTCGCTGAAAACCCACAGCTTAAAGCCACCATCGACAACATGATTAACTCTGTTGGCCAAGGCTTAGAAGATCCAAAAACCGATCCGCAAAATGTGGTAGATGTGTATCTAAACTTGGTGGATATGGAACACGGCACACGCCCAACACGCACAGCGATTGGTCTGGTGAACAACGTGGATAAAATCAACGATTTCTTCCAACCACTTCAAGACCAAGTGATCTCAGATTTCCAACTCGATTTCATGCTAGAAACTAAAGTTAACGACTAATTACTTCGCTATCTCAACGTAATAAAACAAGGTAAAAGCTTATGTCATTCAACATTTCAAATAAAGTTGTGTTCATCACTGGTGCAAACCGAGGTATTGGTAAGTGTATTACTGAGCACTTTATTGATCAAGGCGCGAAGAAAGTGTACTTAGCAGTTCGCAATCCAAATTCAACTAAGGCTTTAGAAGAGCGATACGGCGAAAAAGTAGAGACAATTCAAGTCGATATTACCGATGAAGCATCTATTCTGGAAGCGGCAAAAAAAGCAACGGACGTTGACGTTGTCATTAATAACGCAGGAATTATTTCAACAGTGGCTCCTCTGGACGACAATGCGCTCGATACCTTGAAAGAAGAGATGGAAGTAAATGTCTACGGACTAATGCGCGTTGCCAAAGCATTTGAAGCGGCCTTGATTGCCAATCAGGGTTCATTAGTGCAATTAAACTCAGTCGCTTCAATCAAAAACTATGTGAATATGACCACATACTGCACATCAAAAGCGGCATCTTATTCTGTCACGCAAGGTTTGCGTGATCATTTTAAACCTCATAACGTTAGCGTTCTGAGTGTTCACCCTGGCGTGGTTGCAACCGATATGGCGGATCTTACGGGTCTTAGTGATATCGCATCGTCACCACAAATCGTACCAATCGAAATTCTTTCTGCATTGGATAAAGGCGAGTTCCACGTATTTCCCGATGCCATTGCAAAACAAAGAGAAGCTGGATTTAAATCTTACGCCGACAACGTCATCATGAAAGACTTTGCAGAAGAACGATAATAACGTATCTCTTGATTCATAAATTACCTTTTTAAGGGATATAGAAGCCAAATAGTTTCTATATCCCTTAAAAATACAACCTATACCGCCATTAACCAAACCAAATATCATGAAAAAGGGCCTATTGGCGCATCGACAATACTAACTTTTAGACATGAACACATTATTATCAATAGCTCGTAATATATAAAAGTGCTATGCATACCTCGTAAACACTTATGCATCTTTTTCATCTGCTAAATCGTCATATTTAACCTGTGTTTTTATTATAAAATGCATTTACAACAAGCACTTACAAGTGATATTTTGACGACGTGACTTACAAGAAAGCAGGAGGTTATCCTGCTGCTAATTAATAAGCTGTTATGTATAAATGATAATGCCAGAATTCGAGCTAGGAACTTTTTCTATAGGAACGTTAATTGGGCTTTTACTCGGGGCTTATGTTGGCCATGCATTAGCTATTCGTAGAGGTAAAATACAGTCTAGGCACAATGCTGCCATAGAGCTTAAAAAGGCATTTAGCCGTTGCGCCTTACAAATAGAAAATGGCGAGAATCCAACAATTATGGTTTCCGCTGAATACCATAAGCAGCATGAAGCAGCTATGGATTACTCAGCAACGCTCAATGGCAGAGCTTTAAAAAACTTTAATCGTGCGGTTAACGAATACACTGAGTGGTTTAAAGTGGTCTGTAATCGTACGGCTGCTCAAACTCTTTATGAAGAAGTGTAGTGGTTTAATGATCCCGGACACCCAATTAGGTGATAAAGTCACCACAATTAATGAGGTGTTCAATGACAAAACGACAACGACGTACATTTTCTTCTGAGTTCAAAATGGATGCAGCATGCTTGGTTCTTGATCAAGGTTATTCTGTTCCCGAAGCAGCACGCTCAATGGATGTTGGTGAAACAGTTTTACGGCGCTGGATCGAACAGCTTAAGATCGAGCGAGGTGGTATTACCCCAACGGCCAAAGCGCTTACTTCGGAGCAGATAAAAATCCAAGAATTAGAAGCCCGGATTAATCGACTTGAGAGGGAAAAGTCGATATTAAAAAAGGCCACAGCTCTCTTAATGTCGGACGAGCTCGAACGCTCTCGTTGATTGATCACTTAAGGGAGCATGAATCAGTCAAGTTGTTGTGTGAGCTTTTTGATGTAGCTACATCTTGCTATTACGAGTTTAAACAGCGTAAACCCGATGCTAATCGTGTTCGGCTTGCTAGCAGGATAAGAGAGCTTTTTAACATTAGTCGTGGCTCTGCTGGAAGTCGCACGATTGTGTCTATGCTTCGCTCAGAAGGCATCAAAATTGGCCGATTTAAAGTACGGAAGTTAATGCATGAGGCCTGTTTAGCAAGTAAACAACCCGGCTCCCATCGATATAAATCGGCTAAAACAGAACGTCCAGACATCCCGAATTTGTTGAAAAGAGAATTCTCGGTAACCATTCCAAATCAAGTTTGGTGTGGTGATATTACTTATATTTGGTCAGGCTCAAGATGGGTATATTTGGCAGTTGTTCTAGACCTTTATAGCCGTCGAGTTGTTGGCTGGGCTCTATCCAACAAACCCGATTCGGCTCTAACAACTAAAGCTTTAGATATGGCTTGGGAACAGCGAGGGCGACCAGATGGTGTTATGTTCCACTCAGATCAAGGGGTTCAATACGGGAGTCGCAAGTTCCGTCAAAGACTCTGGCGATATCGAATGGCTCAAAGCATGAGCCGACGTGGAAACTGTTGGGACAATGCGCCGATGGAAAGGTTATTTAGAAGCCTGAAAACAGAATGGATTCCGGCAACTGGTTACATGAACCAAAACCAAGCCCAAAAAGACATCAGCTATTACCTGATGAACTATTACAATCGACAGAGGCCACATCAAGCAAATGATGGGGTTTCGCCGGTTACTGCCGAAAATCGGCTTAAGATAGTGTCCGGTATTTGTTGACCACTACAAAGATGATCCTGAGTATCTAAAAATAAAAAATAAAGACCCCTTGGCACTAATCAATGGCATGCTTAAATATGCAAACACATAACAAACCCGCTTACCAAGACGTTATAAATCACTCAAGTTTCGTACCATAGAAAATTGGTGTTATACTCTGGTCATAACATCAGTTCGAGGTTAGAAATGTGGATGAGATTGACGTCCTATTAAGTATGCATGGCGAACAAGTTCATCGCGATGACGGGTATTGGTGGAAAATTGAGGCTTGGACTGTTCCACCAACGAAAGAGCGACCTCACGGTATTCGTTATAATCTAACTTTACATAATAAGTTTAATAAACGTATTTTTGGGCATGATAACGCTCATGCTGTAAAACCACCGAAAGGTAAAAAATTCAGTGGTAAACGTTATGAATATGATCATTTGCACAAATCAGCAATTGATCAAGGGACACTTTATGAATTCTCGGATTGTTACACATTACTTCAGGATTTCTTTGAAGGTATAGATAGAACCATTGCTGCAATAGAAGGTAAATAATATGAAAGCAAGAATCGGAATTATGTCTGAAAAGCTCATTCGTATGAGGTTGCTGGCTATGGCGCAAGGCAAGTACACACCTCAAAAGAATGAACCTAAGGTTTGGTATACATCAATTAACGCGATCTCACAGATTCTTTGTCCGGAGAATATCGAGTTATTACGTTTAATGGACTCGGAACGACCTGAAAGTTTGACTCAATTATCAGAATTAACCGGTCGTGCGAAGTCAAATCTTTCCAATACATTGAAGACATTAAGTGAAAAAGGTTTCGTGCGTTTAGAACAAGGTAGCGGTAAATCAGTAAAACCGGTTGCTCTATTTACAGACTTTGAAATTGTTACAAACTCTGAACTTGAACATTACTTATTACAGTTATCAATAGGTCAATCTGCAGCCTGATTTATAACAAATAAGGATAGATGTCGCCCATCTGATATCTATCCTGGTTGTTGAACAAGCACAGCGCGACTTTATTATGTAAATTGTACGATAGATTTTTAAGTGGACTTCACCTTGGCACTGCTCTTAAGGTAAGCGCAACAATCGGCATTTCGTAGCTTAGTGGTATGCCAACTTAACGTATTCACGATCAAACTTAATTGCCCACCTACCCCATCATCAAGAACAACGTTATCTTGAATCATAAGATACAAAAAAGGGGGTAAACCCACTATGGACACCCCGCTTTTTCGTATAGTGCTTATACAGCTTGTTAGCCTGTGCTACTGACCGCTGCGAGTCGGTATCGTATTGAGCGCATAGTCCATGACTGATTCTGCAACCTGTTGTGACTCTCCCGCGCGAACCTGAGTAGAGAGGCCATAAACAACTGATAACAAGTATTTTGCTTGCAGTTCTGCGGTCGCAGACTCAGTGATTACACCCTCAGATTCAATCAAGGTTGTGAGCAACTTTTTGGTTTTCAATCCAAATTGTTTAATGTACACCGTGGCTTCCTCAGGAAAGGCAACACTGTCAGACTCATTCACGCTTTTTACTAATAAGCATCCTAACGGAGTATCAGCATCCGAAAACTTTTGAATCAGCTCATAGAAACACGCTCGTAGTTTTTCTATAAAATGTGCATCAGAGGGTTCAGTGATATGGCGATAACACGGCTCACTGTATTGTTTGATGTAATGTGCAACCACTTCTTTGAATAGCTGCTCTTTATTGCCAAAAGCGGCATATAAGCTAGGCGTATTGATGCCAAGTTCTGAGGTTAGATTCGCAACAGATGTAGCGGCATAACCGTTGTTCCAAAATATGCGCATTGCCTTATCGAGTGCTATATCTCTGTCAAATGATCTCTTTCTTCCGGCCATTGCCTATGGTGCTCCTACCTAAAATAGCGTACTGATACATATTTTGTAGCATTCACTAAAAAATGTCAATTTCATTGTCGACTTTACTTATCGATCGGTACAGAATGTACTCATGAATTCCAACTGATGCAAATGATGACGCCGTTAGATACGGCCTGTCTACTATCAAGTTCTGACCGAAACACTTGGGGAGGCGACAGCTTTATGGCGATAGAAATGGAGGATTCAGTACTAGGCGAACCGGCGATGATGGCGCTAAGAAATGTTATTAAAGGCTGTCCCGAGCAAATGAAAATAGCCGAAGCAGGACACGTTTGTTAGCACATGAGTGCCGTGATTCTTTTTAACCTTGTAATAGATATTAAGTTAGAAGCTCTGTTGTGAGCAGAGCTTCTAATCTTTCGTTACATGTGCGTCATTATTTTTCGACACTAAGCAAACTGATTCATGGTGTTGTTTTCACCCGATGCTTTCAGTGCTTGGTCACCAGAGAAGTATTCTTTGTGATCATCACCTATATTCGAGCCAGACATGTCTTGGTGTTTCACCGAAGCAAGCCCTTGACGGATCTCTTTACGTTGTACCCCTTTAACGTACGCTAACATGCCCATTTCACCGAAGTAATCTTTAGCTAGATTGTCCGTAGACAGTGCCGCTGTGTGATAAGTTGGCAGGGTGATCAAGTGATGGAAGATACCTGCATCTCGGGCTGCGTCTTGTTGGAAGTTTTGGATTTTGATGTCCGCTTCTCTTGCCAACTCCGACTCGTCGTAGACGCTGTTCATCAGTTTTTCACGCTCATAAGCGGTCACATCCATGCCCTGCTCTTGCCACATATCAAACACTTGCTGGCGGAAGTTTAGCGTCCAGTTAAACGATGGGCTGTTGTTGTACACCAGTTTGGCATTCGGAATCACTTCCCGAATTCGGTTAACCATGCCTGCAATTTGTTGAACGTGCGGTTTTTCTGTTTCAATCCATAATAGATCGGCGCCATTTTGTAGCGAGGTAATGCAATCTAACACTACGCGATCTTCGCCTGTATTGGGTTTAAAGCGCACTAGACCATTCGGTAGACGTGTTGGCTTGATGTACTTGTCGCCTTGCTTGATCACCATCTCACCACTGGCTAGCTCTTCAAGTTTAGTCACTTCTTCGCCATCAATGAATGAGTTGTACACATCGGCAAGATCACCTTCGCTCTGACTCACAGGGATTTTCTGAGTTAAGCCTGCGCCAAGAGAATCTGTTCTGGCAACGATAACGCCATCATCTACACCAAGTTCCAAGAATGCATATCGAACTGCATTGATTTTCGCTAAAAAGTCTTCATGTGGAACCGTAACTTTGCCATCTTGGTGACCACATTGTTTGGCATCAGACACCTGATTTTCAATCTGAATACAACATGCACCAGCCTCAATCATTTTCTTCGCTAGCAAATAGGTTGCTTCTTCGTTACCGAAGCCTGCATCAATATCCGCAATAATGGGCACAACATGAGTTTCAAAGTTATCGATTTGATTTTGCACTGACTGAGCCGTGACAGCGTCACCTTCTGCACGTGCTTTGTCGAGCGCTTTATAAAGGTGGTTAAGCTCGCGAGCATCAGCTTGCTTTAAAAAGGTATACAGCTCTTCGATTAGCATTGGCACTGAGGTTTTCTCGTGCATCGATTGATCTGGCAGTGGACCTAGCTCAGAGCGCATGGCCGCCACCATCCAACCGGATAGGTATAAATAACGACCGCGAGTGGTCTCGAAATGCTTTTTCACTGAGATCATTTTTTGTTGACCAATGAAGCCATGCCAGCAGCCCAAAGATTGGGTGTAATTAGCATTATTTTCATCGTAAGCTTGCATGTCTTCACGCATGATTTTGGCGGTAAAGCGTGCGATATCCAACCCACAGGTAAAGCGATTTTGTAGCCTCATGCGCGCGACATATTCAGGATTGATTGCCGCCCACGTTTGCCCTTGCTGCTCAATGGTGCCTTTTGCTGTCTCTATTACTGATTTGTAATTATCCATAATGGTTCTCTCCAGTTATTCAGTTGGCTGTGTGTTGAATTATCGTTTTGCTTGTAGGCGGTACTCATGAAGTAGTGGTTCTGTGTAGCCATTTGGCTGCTCAGCACCTTGAAAAATTAAAGCTTTCGCACATTGAAATGCATAGCTAGTGTCTGTATTTGGCGTCATTGGTAAGTACCCCGGTGTACCTTGGTTTTGCGCATCGACGGTGGTCGCCATCTGCTCAAGCACATCGTTAACTTGATTTGAAGTACAAATGCCATGTTTTAACCAGTTAGCGATATGTTGACTGGAAATTCTTAAAGTCGCTCTGTCTTCCATTAACGCCGTGTTATTAATATCCGGCACTTTAGAACAGCCCACGCCCATCTCTATCCAGCGCACGACATAACCAAGAATGCCTTGAATGTTGTTCTCTAGCTCTCGAATCACGTCTTGTTCGGTTAGTTCGTTTTCTTGCGCCATAAGGGGAATGTTTAACATGCCACGCTGGTAGTCTTCGCTATTGGCAGACAAACGTTGCTGCTGCTGTTTTACGTCTATTTCCAAATAGTGCAAAGCGTGCAAAGTGGCGGCCGTTGGTGATGGCACCCAAGCGGTAGTTGCGCCCGCTTCAAGGTGAGCAGTTTTTTGCTCCATCATTTGCGCCATTTCATCAGGCATTGCCCACATGCCTTTACCAATTTGCGCTTTACCCGCAAACCCGGTATTTAAACCGGTAGAGACATTGTTTTTCTCGTAAGCGTCAATCCAAGTTTGATGTTTAAGCTCTTGCTTAGGTAAGAATGGGCCGGCTTGCATGCTGGTATGAATTTCATCCCCAGTGCGGTCTAAAAAGCCAGTGTTGATAAAGAACACGCGTGATTTTGCAGCGCGAATACACTCTTTTAAGTTCAATGACGTACGACGCTCTTCATCCATAATGCCGATTTTGATGGTGTTTGGCTCAAGCCCCAACATGCGCTCAACGCGATCAAATAACTCACAAGAAAACGCCACTTCTTCTGGGCCGTGCATTTTTGGTTTTACGATATAAATGCTTCCAGTGCGGCTGTTTTTCATACGGCACTGCGAAGGATTTTTGATTTCGATAGCGCCTATCATGGCCGTTACTACCGCATCGATAATGCCTTCCGGCGCTTGCTCACCATTGGCTAGGGTGATTAAGTCACTGGTCATCAAGTGCCCTACGTTGCGAATCAGCAGTAGCGAGCGACCGTGCAGGTTGTAATCTTCACCGCTGCGGCCGTTATAGCTTTTATCCCCTTCTAAGCGGCGGATTTGTGTTACGCCGTTTTTCTCAAAAGATGCACTCAATGAACCTGTCATCAAACCTAACCAATTACGATAGGCATCGATTTTGTCCTCGCCATCCACCGCGGCAATCGAGTCTTCCAAATCCATGATGGTGGAGATCGCTGATTCGATGTTGATATCATCAATGTGTGCTAAATCGTGCTTACCGATTTTCCCTTGACGGTTAATGATAATTTCAACGTGCAAGCCATTGTTTTTAAGTAGAATTGAGGTTGGCTCTCTTTCTGGATCACTGGCACCTACAAACTGACATGGCTGTTTAAGTCCGGTGTGTGTCCCATCAGGGAAATGTGCGAGCAAGCTATTGAAATAGATGGTGTAGCTTTCCACATCGTGATGCGATCCTTGGTCTAACGTAAACACTCTGTCTAGAAAATCTTTAGCGTATGCAATCACGTGTTTGCCACGTGCAGGGTTGTATTTTTTGCCCGCTTTCATTCCTGGCTCTGTTTGTGCAATCACATCTGTGCCATACAGCGCATCGTATAAACTCCCCCAGCGCGCATTAGCAGCATTTAGTGCAAAGCGTGCGTTTTTAATAGGCACTACCAGTTGCGGGCCTGAGATGCTGGCAATTTCTTGGTCTACGTTGGTAGTTTCGATAGAAAAATCATCACCCTCAGGTTTTAAGTAACCTATTTGAGTAAGAAAGTTTCGATATTGCTCAGCGTTAAACGAACGATGCTCGGCATGGAAAGTGTCGATTTGTTGTTGCATCTGCGTGCGAGTGTTTAGTAATGCTTGATTGATGGGCGTTAGCTCAGTCACCAGTTGTGTAAAATCATCCCAAAACTGTTCGACATTCAAACCCACAAGTGGCAGCACTTCAGTATTAACAAATTGGCAAAAGCTTTGTTGTATCTGGCATTCCTTCGTCATTGGTAGATTCATGGCTCTATTCCTCGTGATCATTATTGAAGTGCTTTTTTCACTCAACGTTGTTTCTATAACTTCGCTTTGAAGCGCTTTTTTCGTGCTGCTGTTGCAAACTAAACATTCAATCTGTTACTGAAGTCGAATATTTACTCTACACATTTTTACTTTAACCAATGTTTCACTAAAATTTCACAATAGAAATTACACAGTGTAAATTTTACAAAAATGAAGAGTAAAACCAGTTTGTTCAGACAGTCGCATTTTCTCGGTACGAAAATCCGTAATCTGCGTAAAAGAAACCACCTCACCCTTGAAGATCTTTCCTCACGGTGCGTCAAATTAAATCCAGAATCTGCCCCTTCGGTGTCGTATCTTTCGATGATAGAAAGAGGCAAACGTGTTCCGAGCGAGGACATGCTTGAAGTGGTGGCGGATGTGTTTCAAAAGCCAATAAATTGGTTTTTAGATGATGCTAACGAACAAAGTGAACTGGTTCCCGAAAAAGGCACGAGAGGCGGCGTAACAGGCATGGCGCTTGAGCCTAGCTTTTTGTTTTCTCATGAGATTTTACAAATTGCCATCCCAGAAATGTTAGCGCAAACAGGCACGACGGGGCGGCAATTTGCCCATCTATTGATTCGCGCACACCAAGAGCACAATCAAAATCACTTTCCTGATTTAGAGCGCGCCGCTGAAGAAATTGGGCAAAAGAAAATGCCTCTATCTGTGGACGATCTTCTTGAAATCTGCACTGGTGTTGGACTTAACGTAAAGTGGTTTAAAGAACTGCCGCAAAGCGTGATTGAAGAGAGCGGCGACAAAAAGCAGCGAGTGGTTCGCTCCTATTTTGAAGCGCCCAACATTGTGCATGTAAATAGCATTTTGAAGAAAGATCCCATCCGCCTTAAATACGATCTAGCGGTAAATATTGGGCATAAAGTGCTCCACCAAGGGGATGGAGAAAAGAGTAAGCTCATGTCTGATAGCAAGCCAAGCTACGGCGTAAGAGATGAAAATCAGCCTACCAGTTCCGCTGAATTGGACTCCACCAAAATTTTACACGCATGGCGCGACTTTGAATGTTCTTTCTTTGCCGGTGCATTGCTTTGCCCTAGAGTGCCTTTTCGCCAACTGCTTGATAGAAACGGCTACGACATCAGCGTTTGCAAGCTCGCAGGCGTTTCCGAATCTATTGCAATGCGACGCATGACTGCGGTCTCACCCTACCCTCACTGGCATTATTTCGACGCTTATTATCCGGGGACACTTAAAGCAGTGTATCGCGGAAATGGAATACCTCTGCCTTGGGGAAACATGAAGATGGTCGAAGATCCGTGTCAGCACTGGGCGGTTTTTCGCATGACCACTAAGGACACCGACTTTAATGTTAGCGTGGCGCAAATCTCCATTTTGATGCAAAACGATGTGCCGCATATTTATTGCTGTGAATCCGTTAAGGTCAAAGATTTTGCCGGCAACTCGCATGTATTATGCAGCGGCCTTGATTTAAACCCAGCCATCGCCGCACAAGGGTTTAACGCTATTGATGTTGCGCAAAGGCTTAAGCAATCTTGCATAGATAACGGCGGCACTGGGCCAATTCCGAAAGACATTAAAGAGTTGCTACTCACTGTGGGCAGAATTTTAAATATTAACTGGATTGAACGCGGCATAGATAACAGAGCAAGGCTCATCTGCTCAAGAGGCTCAGTCTGCCCTAGAGTGCCGCAATGCAAACGCCGTCAAAAAAAACCGATTAAAGTCGTACAAGAATAAACTCAATCGGACAAAAACAAAGAGGGTTGCCAAGTATAACTGGGCAACCCTCTTTTTTATTTTTCGTGAATAGCTTATTTTACGCCAGACTGCATTTTTATAGTGACTAAGATACTGAGCGCATCTTTGACAATAACTGCTGACTCGCCAAAGTAGGATCGCTAGCCGCCGAAATGGCCGACACAAGTGCGACACCATCAACACCTGTTTTTGCCACACTTTGGATATTGCTCTCATTAATGCCGCCAATAGCCACCAGCGGTTTGGTTGACGTTTCAACCGCGCTTTGTAGCCCTGCCAAGCCCCAGTGTTTAATGGTGTTGGTTTTAGTTGGCGTGGCAAAAATAGCGCTGACACCCAGATAATCAACAGGTAAAGACTGCGCTTCTAGCAGTTGCTGCTCGCTTTCCACCGATAAGCCCAACAACTTGTCTTTACCCAGTAAACGTCTGGCATATTCTACCGGCATATCAGACTGCCCCAAATGAACTCCGCAGGCATCAACCGCTAGTGCAACATCAACGCGATCATTGATAATAAGCGATACACCACTGCCTGCCATCACCTCTTTTACCGCGCGGGCACGCTCGATAAACGCACGCACATCGCCGTGTTTTTCACGAATTTGCACCATAGTGACGCCACCGGCAATAGCTTGCTTTACCACAGTGCACAGGGTGTCAAGATCTTGGTGATCGTCGGTCACAAAGTAGAGTTCATAAGGGTTCATGCTGCGTCCTTATACAATTTGCAGTTTTAAACGAGACAAAACCGTATCTGTGTCTAGCTGATACAAGGTATCTAACAAGTTCATTTGCAGTGAACCAGGACCGGCTGATTTCTCAGCGGCGATTTCACCTGCCACCCCTAAAATAGCGGTAGCGGCAACACCTGTCACTTCGCCAATGGCAGCAAATGCACCCGTGATCGCGGTGTGCGAACAGCCCATACCCGTTACATAAGGCATCATTTGATGACCATTATCGAGCTTATAAGTGGCTTGCTTAGTCACGACATAATCACTCGCGCCAGAGATCACCACGTTTGCGCCATAGTGCTCAACGCAGAACTTGGCGGCGTTGACCGCAGAGTCGCTGCTATCCAGTGCATCCACACCTTTTGATTGCGCTTGTTCACCGGCCAAAGCAATGATTTCTGAGGCGTTACCACGGATAATCAATTGGTCGGCTTGCTCGGCAATTTGACGCGACACTTCGGTGCGAAGCGTACTTGCGCCGCAACCGACAGGATCAAGAATGACCGTTTTACCGTTGATATTGGCTTGCTCTACTGCAAACAACATCCGTGGGATCCATACACTGTCTAGCGTACCAATATTGATCACTAAGCTGCCTGCAAAGCTCATCATTTCGGCCATTTCTTGCGCCGAATGCGCCATAATTGGCGAAGCACCAATAGACAACAAGGCGTTTGCGGTGTTGTTCATTACCACATAGTTGGTGATGTTTACCACTAGCGGTTTGCTGTCACGCAGAGTTTGTAAACTGGCTGCTATTTGATTTTTATCCATTGTTTAATCACCTTATGTAATGGCGTTACAACCTATTTGAGGACGTTGTAACCTTGCTCCCAAAACGCAATTTCCATACGAGTGGCAGTTCTAAATATCTCTATAAGCTCTTTGCCACGAGCACTATCAAGCGCAATATCTTTGATAAGATCATCAAGATTAGCGGTGCATTCTACCACTGATTGCTGAAAGTCTTGGTCCGAATACATTTCCAGCCAACTGCGATACGGATTGCCTTCTAGTTTGGTGCTCTCGCGACCAATCAAGTTCTTGCCAATCACTCCGTAACCGATGGCACAAGGCGCTAACGCTGTGTACAAATCCGTTAGATCGCCGGCGCTACCAGTATCCAGTACGTAGCGAGTGTAAGCGACCGTACCGAAATCTTCGGTTTCCGCTTCCATTTCTTGCTCACTGATGCCCCATTTCGCACAAAAATCCACATGATGACCAATCTCGGCATCCAGCAGTGCATGCAAACTGGATAACGCACTGCGCATCTGAGTCAGATTTTTGGCTTTATAAATGGCGAGTGCATACGCTCTTGAGTATTGGACTAAAAACAAAAAGTCTTGCTTTAAGTAGTGTAAAAACACTTCATGCTCAAGAGTGCCGTCAGCAAGCTGATGTACAAAATCATGCTCAATATAACCTTGCCACTCTTGCTGACAAGCTTGAATTAGTTGCTCTGTATTCATTGGACTGCCTTAGAAACTAGGTAGGTAGTTGGCACTGTTTGGCACGCTACCAATAATTTTATTGTCAAACATAAACTGTGCGTAGTTGTCATAACGCTGGCGATCGACCGCTGCTGGACGCAGAGCAAATCGAGTTAAAGTATCTTCCCAAGCGCGGCGGTTAAGCTCGTTGTTTAAGGTATCTGGTTTGTACGCAACAAACTCTTTCCATGCTTGCTCTGGGTGATTAACAATATATTGTGTCGCCAGTTCGATTGCGTGGTTAAAACGTTTTAACGCATCTGCGTCATAGCTGTTGGCATTGGCGACGAAAACCAATTCATCATAAGCCGGTACGCCATGCTCTTCAGGGAAGAACGCTTTCGCTTTATAGCCTTCAATAGCCAATTGGTTGGTTTCAAAGTTTCTAAATCCGCCCCAAATAGCGTCTACTTTTCCAGAAGCTACCGACGACGACAGCGCCCAACCTACGTTTACAATTTCAACGTCTGAGAATTTCAAACCTGCAGAGCGCAGCATAGTGCCGATGCTTGCCTCTTCGTTGCCAGCAATGGCAATACCCACTTTTTTGCCTTTCAGATCTTTGAGTGAGTTAATTTTACCGTTGTCGATCACCATCATGGTATTGAGCGGCGTTGAAACCAAAGTACCGCTGCGAATCAAAGGCAGTCCTGCCGCGACATCAATGGTCAGTGTTGGCTGATAAGATACCGCAAGGTCAATTTTGTTCGCCGCCACCAATTTTGCTGGAACGCTAGGATCAGCGGGCTCTTGAATATTCACTTTTAAGCCTTGCGCTTTAAACAAACCGCGCTCTTGGGCGATAACAATTGGTCCGTGATTTGGGTTCACAAACCAGTCCAGCATTAACGTGAGCTCTTTGTCTTTGGCTTTTGCGCTATCACTGGCAAGTGATAATGGGCTAAATAAAACAGAAGTAGTTGCCAGTAACGCAAGCAAAGTCGAGATAGATCGTTTCATTAGGGTTCCTTTTCCTTGAAATAATTATTACGGGTTAAAAATCAATAAGATAGGTATTACTATCCGGGATCGTTTTTATAATATTAAGCTGTTGCATAAAGTGGCTGTAGTCGTCATAGCGCTGTTTATTCATCGCCGAAGGACGCAGTGCAAAGCGGGTTAAGGTATCTAACCAAGCTCTATGGTTTAATTCGTTATCCAGAGTGTCAGGGTTGTAGGCCACAAACTCTTTCCATGCTTGCTCTGGATGATTGACAATGTATTGAGTGGCTAACTCAAGGGCTTTATTAAAGCGAGCAATAGCGTCTTTATCGTAGTGTTTCGCGTTGGCGACAAACATCAATTCATCGTAGGGTGGAATGCCGTGCTCTTCTGGGTAAAAGCTCTTGGATTTATACCCTTCAAGCTCTAACTGGTGCGATTCAAAGTTGCGCATTCCGCCCCAAATAGCATCAACGCGACCCGACGCTAACGACGACGAAAGCGCCCATCCCACATTCACAATTTTAATGTCTGAGAAATCAACGCCGTCGTTTTTTAACATGCGGCCAATAATGGCTTCGTCAGAGCCAGAAACGGATACGCCGACGGTTTTTCCTTTTAGATCCGCTAGCGTATTAATTTTGCCGTTGTCTAATACCGTCAAGGTATTTAAAGGGGTGGCCAGTAACGTGCCGCTCCACACCAAAGGTAAACCCGATGCTACATCAATCAAAAACGAGGGTTGATAGGAAATGGCCAGATCCACTTGGTTCGCCGCCACAAGCTTTGATGGAACGCTCGGATCGGCTGGCTCTTGAATAGTGACTTTTAAGCCTTCTTTGGCAAACATACCCTTTTGCTGGGCAATCACAATTGGCCCATGATTGGGGTTTACAAACCAGTCCAGCATTAACGTCAGTTGTTTCTCTTTAGCAAAAACCGCATTGCTAAATAAAAGCGCAACGCTTGCTAATACTGCGCTGAATTTTGTTTTAAACGAGGTCATGTCTCTTCCTTAATGACATAAATCCAACAGTTAATCGAACTGCCACGGGATAAATTTATTGAGTAATCGGTCGGTGATGAAATACAAGGTGACGGAGATCAGCGCCAAAATAAATAGCGCGGCAAACATCTCATCGATCATCATGCGAGCATTGGCTTGCAGCATTAAATAACCCAAACCGGCGCTAGAGCCTACCCATTCACCCACCACTGCGCCTATCGGTGCCACCACTACCGCAACACGGATGCCGGACGCTAATGCAGGCATTGCTGCAGGCAGTCTTACTTGAGTCAGTTGTTGCCAGCGAGAGGCGCCCATAGTTTTGCTTAAATCAAGGTACCCTTTGGGCGTATTACGCAATCCATCGTAACAACAGGTAGTGACTGGAAAAAAGATAATCAGCGCCGCCATCACCACTTTTGAGGCAATGCCATAGCCAAACCACAGCATCAAAATGGGTGCAATGGCAAATACAGGAATAGCTTGTGAGGCAATCAAAATAGGCAACAACCAACGGCGCAAAGGCTCAAACAACAACATTTGCAACGCAAACATCAGCCCCATACTTAACCCCAAAATCAAACCTAAGATGATTTCTTGGGAAGTGATAATGGTGTGTTGCCACAACACATCACTGCGGGTGCCTAAGCGGTTAAATACCGCCACCGGCTCGGGCAAAATAAAGCTAGGTAAATCAAAAAACGTTACCACGGCTTGCCAAATGCCCAGCACCACTAAGCACGAAACCACTAAGCGAAATACCATAGATGAATTGGCTTTCACGCGACTGGTTAAGCCTTGCTGAACCACGACAGGTTTACTCACCTCGGCCTCCTAATTGCTCAATAATGCTTTGTTGCAGCTGCGCCATTTCCGCGCTAATAAGACGAGGAGCATCCCCAACAGGGACGGCAACGGTTTCTACATTTTCAGAGGATTGCATCAGATAAATGCGGTCGCTCAAACGAAGCGCTTCTTGAGGGTCGTGGGTAATAAGCACCACGGTTTTTCCCGCTAACATTTCGCAGGCCAGATCTTGCAAGCGATAGCGCGTTACCGCATCTAGCGCCGAAAATGGTTCGTCCATCAGAACGATGGGCTTGTCTTGCATTAGTGTGCGCGCAAGGGCCACGCGCTGCTTCATGCCGCCGGATAGTTGCCTTGGGTACACCTGCTCTTGTCCAGACAAACCCAATTTATCTAGCAAAGCACTGGCTTGCTGTTTTCGTTGTGCCTGTTGTGGTTTGGTCAGTTTTGTAGAAGCGAATCGGTCACTAAAGCAGACGTTATCTATCACCGTCAGCCACGGCATCAATAAGTCTTGTTGCGCCATATAAGCGATGGACTCTGACAACGGATTGGCAAAACTGCTGTGGATAGTACCGCTCCAATGTACGCTGTCAGGTAACAATCCCGCCATAAGGCGCAACAGACTGGTTTTGCCACAGCCACTTTTTCCGAGCACACTGCTCCAACTGCTTTGTTGAAAGGTCAAATTGAGCTGGCTAAATAACGGAGCATCGGCATCAGCGAACTGCAAACTGCCATTATTAATCACTATGCCTTGTGCGTTCGATTCAACAACCGGATGAACACCATCTTGAGAAGGATGACTTTGCATGAGTCGATTACTTAGTGTTTAGTGCGTAGAAGTGATGTACAGGACCGTGTCCTTTACCAATATGAAGTTCATCTGCATGCGCAATTGCGTTAGAAATATATTCTTTCCCTAACGAAACCGACTCAAGTAAGTCCCCTGTTTGCGCCAAGTACGAAGCGATCGCCGATGACAAAGTGCAGCCCGTACCGTGGGTGTTTTGTGTATTAATGCGCTCTACGGTAAAAGTGTCTACTTTATCTGCAGTAATGAGCAAATCAGTGCTGGTGGCTTCACTTTCTAAGTGACCGCCTTTTAGCAACACCGCTTTGCAATCTAACGCCCGCAGATCTTCTATCATCGCCTTCATCTGCAATTCAGTCGTCGGTAACTCTTGATTTAACAAGGTGGCCGCTTCGGGCAAATTAGGCGTGATCACATCAGCAAGTGGCAGTAACTTAGTCTTTAGAGTTGCAATGGCCGATTGTTGCAGCAACAAATCTCCGCTCGTCGCTACCATCACAGGATCAACTACCAAGTATTTAGGTTGGTATTGTTTTAGCTTTTTCACCACAGCTTCAATCAACGCCGCTTCAGCTAACATACCCACTTTTACCGCAACCACGTCTAAATCGGTAAATACCGCATCCAGCTGTTGTTCAATAAACTCGGCAGAAATCGGCAAGATACCACTCACACCTTGAGTGTTTTGCGCAGTTAACGCGGTAATCACCGAACAGGCGTAACTTCCTGTGGCAGAGATGGCTTTAATATCGGCTTGAATACCTGCACCGCCACCACTGTCAGAGCCAGCAATAGTAAGGACAATAGGTGTTTTATTTGTTTGAGACACGAAGACATTTCCTTTTCGTTAGACGAACGAAACCAATGCCTACTGCGCTAGAAAAGTTGAGATCTATAGCTAGAATGGCGATTAGTTCCCTACGTCAGCACTAACTGAATCAGGTTCAACGGGTTCGCTATTGCGATCTCAGCCTATTGGCTCCCCGACTAATACGATGCAGCGATACTATCAGAGTCCCTATGGTGAGGGAACCAGAAAAGGAAGAAATTCAGAGCCTTGACAGTAAATGCTAAATCTGGACATACCTTCGTATACTCAAACTCAACAGAAATAAAACAGATACCCACAAATACCACTAACCAATACACAAATAAAAAATGATTGTCATTGATGAGTGAACGTTAGGTATATGGAGCAAACGTTGGTATTTTTCGCCGTGTTGCCAAGTGCGCACAACATCGACAAGTCAACACTTGCAGTACCTTCTACTCCTTACATGAGATAATTGCTTAATATTTTAAGGAAAAAATTGCCTCAATATCACATTCACTACAACATGGTGAGCCTGATCACATATTCAGCAAACGAATAGAAGCTCTCTAGCAATAAAAAATACAATTTGTTACGGTTTCAGCATTAACACTTACATATATTAACAAAACAACAAATTTACCCCCTTAAATATTAAGGATTTGCAGTATTTTTGTCCCAACATGGAAGTTTGGTGCATTTTGAAGTTATTACGGGTTTCCCCCTCTCTCACAAAACCGAGAAACAAACAAGCTGGCATCTCCCTTGTCGAGTTTTCTGTTGTTTTTAGCTTATTTTTCCTACTGTTGTTTACCATTGTCGATTTTGCTCTATTTGGCTACGTCAAACTCACTATGCAACATGCGGTTCGTGAAGGGGCTCGTTACGCCATTACCGGTAGAACAGATTCCGATCCAGACCAAGACAATCCTTTGCGAGAAAACGCTGTCCTTACCGTCATTGAGCATTCATCCATTGGCATATTAGAAAAAGTGATGGATATCAAAGATATTCGCGTTGAAGACGTTGATGGGCACAGTGTGTCTGGTTTTGGCTCTCCAGGACAATTGGTGTCTATCCATCTCGACTGTGAGTGGCACAGTCTTAGCCCGCTCATTATCCCGATCCTGACTGATGGTACATATAAATTTACCGTCAGTGCCACGATGAAAAACGAAGAATTTAACGAGCAAGTATAAAACATGCAGACACGATTCTTTAGAAAGCAAGCTGGATTAGCCGCCGTTGAAATGACCTTAGTCACCCCTGTGCTGCTGTTGTTATTAATGACTATTTTTGAGTTCACGCTCATTCTACAAGCCAAGAATATTATGCTTAACCTGAGTCGAGAAGGTGCAAGCCTGATCTCGCGCGCCAGTAGCTACACCGTAGAAACAGTAATGGACATCATCGCCAACAGTGCGACCCCGCTGGATATGCCTCACGATGGCACCATTATCATCAATCAAGTGTCTAGACGAGACAACGATGAAGGGGAATTTATTTACATCTCTAGACAAGTAAAGTGGATGGATTCGGCCATTTCTGCCACCAGCGCGATATGGGCCAACTGCCCCTCGTGGAGTAACGTCAATATTGATGACGACAATGAGGATGATATTAAAGAATGTAACCTGCCCGATAATGACGCGCAGATAAAAATAGATAACTTCCCGACCGTCACCATCGATAACGCACAAACCTCAGTCATCCAAGATGGCGAGTCCACCTATATTGTCGAGGTGTACTACCGCTATACCCCTATTTCTAGTTTTTTACTCAGCAATGATTTCATCATCAGTGAGCGTACGTACTTATAATGCAAGGAAGCAAAATGTATAAGCGTTGGATAAAGACCCCAACTAACCAGAAAGGCGCCATCTCGTTATTTATGGTAATCGCGCTTCCTTTTATGATAATTCTGGCGGCTTTCACCATAGACACTGGCCGTGCTTATATTGCAAAAACTAAATTATTTGCAGCGGTTGATGCTGCCGGAATTGCCGCCGCACGAGTGTCATCTTTGGGTGAAGATGCGGCGAAAAACGCCGCTCAGCGCTATTTTCAGGTCAATTTTCCTAGTGGTTATTTAGATACCTCAGCCTTTATAAAATCATGGAATTTTAGCGTCGATGAATGGGGAAAAGTCACTATCGATCTCATTGGACAAGCCGATATGCCCACAATTTTAGCTAAGCTGGTAGGTATTGACACTTGGACACTTACCGCAGAATCCCAAACCACCCGTCGCACCGTGGATATCTCTTTGATTGTGGACAACTCTAGCTCATTAAGTGGCGTGTTTGATACGGTCAAAACCCGCTCTAAAGAGTTCTTATCGCACTTTAACCCTGCCTATGACCGAGTTGCCGTAACCAAATATGGTTATGGCGCACAAACCGTAGTGCCATTTGATCCCGACGTTCGTCAGTACGATGCTAGCGCAGTAGAACAAGCCATCGACGACATGACCTATGACTATAACTACACCAATACCGCAGAAGGTTTTTACAAAGGCTACGGTCAATTCAGTGTCACCGGGGCGGCGCTGCCTGCCAATTTAAAAGTCATCGTGCTGTTTACCGACGGCGCACCTAATACCTTTAGCGCCAATTTTGATATAGATGGCGTCGATAATTTTGCTTCTATTTCTACAACAGGGTCAGCGGCAAGAGGCTTATGGAGTGCCAGCGAAATGGCCACTCGTATTAGTTACAATATTTGGAGCAATTACCAACATAGATGGGTCACCCAATATCCAAGTAACTACAACTCTGAAGAAATTTATCGTTATGTGAATATTTTATCCGATGACAGTTATGCCTCATTCTCTCTCCTAGGCGGCCCTAGAGCGGGCAACCAACCTTACAATGAAAATACGTACTCCAGCAGTTCTCATAAAACCGAGTTCCATAACTTAATTCGCGGTATATCACGGGATTTACCGGAAAAAATGGCGTATGCCGCGCGAGCCGATGACATTTATATTTTCACTTTAGGCCTTGGCAGTTCACTCACCTACTCGATGGACATCAACGGCAGTAACGTCGGCACCGGCGAAGATATGCTCTACCGAATGGCAAATGACACTCGGATGAGCAGTGCTAATGGCTATGATGCACAACTCTACCCGCAACTGCATTTTCAAGCCGATCAAACCCAAGGTCTGTATTGTTATGCGGAAGATGAGCGGGATCTTGGGCCGTGTTTTGACAAAATATTGGACTTTATTACTCGCCTGACTTTGTAATGCAGGAGCAGCACTG
Organism: Vibrio neonatus; assembly: GCF_024346975.1. Classification (NCBI taxonomy): domain Bacteria; kingdom Pseudomonadati; phylum Pseudomonadota; class Gammaproteobacteria; order Vibrionales; family Vibrionaceae; genus Vibrio; species Vibrio neonatus. Next base: position 846,216 of record NZ_AP024886.1, read on the forward strand.
CAATTACGATTAATCAAACTAACTGCATATTATAAACTTATTGATTCTATTGCTTTTTTGCCATTGATTTTTTGCTACTCTTAATCCTAAAAGGAATTGATGGCGACAGGATGAGAATTACCGATCTAAATTCATTGAATGTGTTTTTAACTTTGATGCAAACACACTCAACACAACGCGCAGCCAAGAAGTTGGGGCGTTCTCAATCGTATATTTCAAAGGTACTGGCACAACTTCGCGAAGAGCTTGATGACCCCTTGTTCACGCGCAGTGCCGAAGGACTTTCTCCCACCTCTTACGCGTTAAGTATTCAACCCAAGTTGCATCGCGCCATTGAACAATTATCGCAATCATTAGAGCCCGAAACCTTTTGCCCCACCCATATTGACCGCATTGTAATTCACGGCCTAGAGCCACTGTTAATTCAATTTGGTAAAGCTATCATTGAAACCATTCGCCAAGAAACTGACGCGATCATTGAAATCCGTAATTGGACAAAGTTATCTGAAGGGATGATCTTAGATGAAGAAGTCGATTTAGGGCTACACGTTTTAACCGATAAGCCTCAAAGCTTATATCAAAAAAAACTCTACACCAGTTCAGGCATAGTCACTGGCAATGAAGACGGCGAATACATTAAATATATTGCACCGGGTGTCAACGAATATGAAAACCGTTTTCAGAGAGTTTTACCTGACGTGGAAGCTACCATTTTTGTCGATAACCATATGTTAATGAATAATTTAATGGAAATGGCTTATACAATGCGCCTCGCCAGCTACAGCCAAAATACTGACCTTCCTGAACTTGGCATCGACATTGCCATCATCCAAAAAACCTCTAAGAGAAAGTCACCTAAAAATCTATGGCTGGAAAAACTCATCACGCGCTGTGTTCGAGAGCAGAATAACAATGGTAAGTAATGAAGAATGCTAAATAATGCAGCTTAAAAATAGTGATATGTAACACGTTACAAAATTCATTGGCAGTGATGATGGTCTAATAGTTTCAGAATTCAACTCATGGGCTTCTACCAGAACTGATGGATCGCTAAACGAGTTATTGCGATTTTCAATGTTGCAGTTCTTCTTGCTACAACATACTAAAGGATAGCTAACGCCTACTTAAACTATAAGTGACGTGTACAATATTTAAGTGCTAGCTAGTTCGGCACGCGCCCACTCTCGCAACTCAGATTTAAAGCGTGATTATGTAACAACCTTTTCTCGGATTCTATTCAGTGAATCAGTTACATGGTCAGGGTAATTACCCGTAAAATACTCAAATATTAATGGATTGCCAGTGTAAAAATGAGAGCAAAACTCAACCCAGAAATCTACAGAAAACTCACCATTAAACTTAAATAATTTAATATTTTTTGCTTTAAGTGAGTTTAATGACTTACTGTCAAAGTTAAAGTCCATGTCAATTCTCTGATGGTATTCGTTGGGCAAGAAATGCTGAACAGCGCCGTCAAAATGTCTAAATGCTTTTTTATTAAGATCATATTCTGCATGAATATACCGGACAGGATGATAGGTTACACCATCTAGTTCAACTGTTACGTCTTCGTGTTTAAACTCTAAAGCCTGAAAGGTTCGAATATTACCTTTGCTACTCCATTTAACATCGAGAGAATAAGCATCGTTAAATATACTATTACTTAGCACTCTTTCTATATCAAGTGGTGGCCTTAATTTAGATATGCCGTCGGGAATGTTTTCTATATTTCTATCGAAAGGAGCTCCAAACCATGTGTCAGCCTCCATATAGAAAAATGATTCAGTATTGAGCCTAACGTTATCAAAATCTAGCGCAATATAAGCATCAATGTTGTCGTCCTCTACTCGCCAAAATAGCTCTACAAATAAAGGAGCCCAGTTGTTTAAAAGAAACATCCCTCTTCTAAAGTATGGGTGAACCATTACTACAAAGTCATTCAATCCAATATAACCCGCCATTTGGTTTGAGGACTGCAACTTATCTTTAATAAAATTCCAAGAGACTAGCCCATCTTTATCCACTGGTAAATCAGGGTATATATCTTTAAGAATGTTTTTCCGTCGCGCTACGACACCTATTGTTTGAATATAATCGAAATCATCTTTAAGGACTGATATGTTGTGCTGTTCACAGTATAGCGAAAACTCTTGTATTCTTTGTCTATGCCTATCCAACTCAAACTCTTTTTCTTTTTGGGGTTGCTGAGAATTCATTTCTTTTTGATAAATTTCCATATTGATTACCACATAGCGACGGTGTACGCATAATCACAAAACATTTCTTATTAATCGACTTTCTCGTTTTCCTTCTAGCCTAACTTTCATTCAAACTACCATAAATCATTAAAAGATCATGCGTATACATCACATTTTCCAATCATCATTTAGGTAAAAACGAGCCTGCATGCTATCACTTTCAACCATGCTCATTATCTTAAGTTAATGTTGCATTTAATCTGATATTAACAATCACTTACTCGATATCTCATCGACCAAACGAGGTTGAATTCTAAACAAACTATCTCATTTTAAAACATAAACGAGATCGAACTATTAAACCAACAAGCACCTATCTGACTAGAAAAAGTATCTCGAAGCTTTACTATGCCTGTTCTACTTTCTGTGTGAAATGCTCAAAAGCCGTAATCTTTGAATAACCCTCAGAAATATATAGCTTTCTAGCCGTTTCATTATCAACAGCAGTTGCTAGTTTAACTGTTAGAGCATTTGTTTCTAAAGCATACCTTTTTACATGCTGTAATAGTGCTTTGCCCACCCCCTTTTTTCTTGCTGGTTCAGCAACAAATAGATCATTTAAATACCACATGCGCTTCATTGCGACTGAAGAAAAAGATGGATAAAGTTGAACAAAACCTAACAGTTTATCTTGATGATCGATTGCTAGGAAAATGACTGAATCTGAACAATTTATTCTTTCTTCAATAAAAGCTCTAGAACCAGATAAGTTAGGCTCTTGACCATAAAACTGACGATATAAATCAAATAGTTGAGCTATATCTTCAAAATAAGATTTATCTACTTTTTCTATTTTCAAAATGACACTCCTTATCAATTTGTGAGGAAAAACTATTACGCTAAAACGACTAACAGCCGCTTTTCCTCTTACATAATGACGTCTTTCATTTACTAGTTCAACGCATAATCAATGACTTAGTCACTATGTAAAGTAATTAGATTGCTAAAATAAGCATGATTTTTAGATGAGTTGAATTCGGATAGTTTACTGTCTAGCAAACTCACCTTAATAAGGTTTGAATCGATACTGTGGCAGATTTACAGCTTTTCCAAGATAAAATGTTGAGTCCACAACCGTGTAGGGCTAGAACATCACGTATAATAGAGCGTTTCCAGTTCTTATTTGAAATAGATTTATTGGAAGGATTAAACTTTTTTACGAACAAAAAAATGAAAGCCTGATAAGTCTCCTCATCAGGCTTTATCGTTCTTGTAGTGGTCAACAAATACCGGACACTATCTTAAGCCGATTTTCGGCAGTAACCGGCGAAACCCCATCATTTGCTTGATGTGGCCTCTGTCGATTGTAATAGTTCATCAGGTAATAGCTGATGTCTTTTTGGGCTTGGTTTTGGTTCATGTAACCAGTTGCCGGAATCCATTCTGTTTTCAGGCTTCTAAATAACCTTTCCATCGGCGCATTGTCCCAACAGTTTCCACGTCGGCTCATGCTTTGAGCCATTCGATATCGCCAGAGTCTTTGACGGAACTTGCGACTCCCGTATTGAACCCCTTGATCTGAGTGGAACATAATACCATCTGGTCGCCCTCGCTGTTCCCAAGCCATATCTAAAGCTTTAGTTGTTAGAGCCGAATCGGGTTTGTTGGATAGAGCCCAGCCAACAACTCGACGGCTATAAAGGTCTAGAACAACTGCCAAATATACCCATCTTGAGCCTGACCAAATATAAGTAATATCACCACACCAAACTTGATTTGGAATGGTTACCGAGAATTTTCTTTTCAACAAATTCGGGATGTCTGGACGTTCTGTTTTAGCCGATTTATATCGATGGGAGCCGGGTTGTTTACTTGCTAAACAGGCCTCATGCATTAACTTCCGTACTTTAAATCGGCCAATTTTGATGCCTTCAGAGCGAAGCATAGACACAATCGTGCGACTTCCAGCAGAGCCACGACTAATGTTAAAAAGCTCTCTTATCCTGCTAGCAAGCCGAACACGATTAGCATCGGGCTTACGCTGTTTAAACTCGTAATAGCAAGATGTAGCTACATCAAAAAGCTCACACAACAACTTGACTGATTCATGCTCCCTTAAGTGATCAATCAACGAGAGCGTTCGAGCTCGTCCGACATTAAGAGAGCTGTGGCCTTTTTTAATATCGACTTTTCCCTCTCAAGTCGATTAATCCGGGCTTCTAACTCTTGGATTTTTATCTGCTCCGAAGTAAGCGCTTTGGCCGTTGGGGTAATACCACCTCGCTCGATCTTAAGCTGTTCGATCCAGCGCCGTAAAACCGTTTCACCAACATTCATTGAGCGTGCTGCTTCGGGAACTGAGTAACCTTGATCAAGAACCAAGCATGCTGCATCCATTTTGAACTCAGAAGAAAATGTACGTCGTTGTCGTTTTGTCATTGAACACCTCATTAATTGTGGTGACTTTATCACCTAATTGGGTGTCCGGGATCATTAAACCACTACAGAGACTGTCCTAAATTCTGTGTAATTGCCTAAACTAAGCCTTAAAGGCTAAGGATAGGCAATATGAATAAGAAAGAACTTGAAGCTTTCGCTAAGGAAGCTGCTAAAGGAATTAAAACTCCTGAAGACTTAACTGAGTTCAGCCAAATGCTGAAGAAAATAACGGTTGAGGCTGCTCTCAATGCAGAGATGGATGCGCACCTTGGCTACGAAAAACATAAGCCCTCTAAGTCTAATAATTACCGCAATGGCAAGAGCAGTAAACGCGTAAAAACCGAAGATGGAGAGTTTGAACTTGATACTCCTCGGGATCGCCTTGGCTCGTTTGAACCTAAACTGGTCAAAAAACACCAATCACGATTTACCTCTATGGATGACAAAATCTTGTGGCTCTATGCCCAAGGAATGAGTACTCGCGATATCGTCAATGCTTTCGATGAATGGTATGGCGCAGATATATCACCTAGCCTCGTATCACGAGTGACAAATGCGGTAATAGAAGAAATAGTTGAGTGGCAATCTAGGCCACTTGACGCCATTTATCCCATCGTTTATCTCGATTGTATTGTGGTCAAGATCCGCCAAGACAAACGTATTATCAATAAGTCGGTCTTCCTCGCTCTAGGTATTAACACTGATGGTCAGAAAGAACTCATGGGCATGTGGATAGCAGAAAACGAGGGCGCTAAATTTTGGTTGAGTGTTTTAACTGAGCTCAATCAACGTGGTGTTGAAGACATTCTTATTGCTTGTGTGGATGGATTAAAGGGGTTTCCCGATGCCATCAACACGGTTTTCCCCCAAACGCATATTCAGCTGTGTATCGTCCATATGGTACGAAACTCATTAAAGTATGTGTCATGGAAAGATTATAAGGCCGTCACAGCTGACCTAAAGCGTGTGTATCGCTCAGCTACAGAAGATGAGGCTTTACTTGAGCTAGAGCGCTTTGGCGAAGCCTGGGATAGTCAATATCCACAAATCTCCAAGTCCTGGCGCAATCATTGGCAGAACCTCAACACGCTGTTCAACTACCCTGAAGATATTCGTAGAGCTATCTACACAACTAATGCTATTGAATCTCTCAACAGCGTGATACGTAAAGCACTAAAAAAACGAAAGATCTTCCCAAACGATGAGGCTGCAACAAAAATGGTATACCTAGCGATCAAAGACGCCAGCAAGAAATGGACGATGCCCATTCAAAACTGGCGTCAGGCTATGAGTCGGTTTATTATCGAGTTCGAGGAACGTCTCGAAAAGCACATTAACTAAATGGCAATTACACAGAATCTGTTACAGCCTCCATAAAAACAGCAATATAGATATGAATGACTGTATAAATATACTTTGCACAAAAAATAGAACTAGGTGCATATGTGACTACTATAACTCAAAATCTAACCGCGTCTAACGTCGCGAATAAAACAACTACCCGACTTGCTTCAATAGATGTCATGCGTGGTATCGTCATGCTTATTATGTTGTTGGATCACGTCCGTGAACGTTTCTATTATCACCGACCCGTTGCCGATCCAATGTCTTTAACTGAAACTGAACCGGAATTGTTTTTTACCAGACTGCTTGCCCACCTGTGCGCGCCTTTATTTGTATTTCTTACTGGGTTGTCTGCTTGGTTGTATGCAAATCCAAACAACGGCATCAAAAGAGATCCAAGCGCATTTCTTTTAAAGCGTGGGCTATTTCTGATCTTTATCGAAGTTACGCTCATTAATTTATCTTGGTTTGGTAAGTATGAAACACTTTATCTACAGGTAATTTGGGCGATTGGGCTTAGTATGATCGCACTCGCATTGCTGTGTAAGTTGCCGCGAAACATGATTGCAGGTCTTGGGCTACTCATTGTGTTCGGGCACAATCTTCTTACACCAATTAACTTTGCACCGGGTGAGTTTGGATACATATTCTGGACCATCTTGCATGATGCAGGGTTCTTAGTCAGTGAAGGTGCACTAAAGATCAAGCTTTCTTACCCTGTCTTGCCTTGGATAGGAGTGATCTTACTCGGTTATGCAGTAGGCCCAATTTTTGGCAAAACGTATGATGCTAAAACTCGTCGCGCAATATTGATTAAACTCGGCGCCTCAAGCTTAGGCTTATTGATGATACTGCGTGGATTCAATATTTATGGAGAAACATTAGATTGGCAGGCTCAATCAACTTTCATACTAACAATTATGGACTTCTTTAACTTCAGCAAGTATCCACCGTCATTGCATTATATTTTAATGACATTAGGGCTAGGTATGATTCTTTTGCCGTGCTTTGAAAAAATAAACAATAGTGTAACCCGCGCATTACAAACCTTTGGTTCAGCACCTATGTTTTTCTACATATTGCACCTGTACGTATTACTGTTTGGCTATCGCCTGATGCTCAATACCTATGGGTCAAACTATGGTGATTTATTTGCTTTACCAAGTGTTGATTATATTTGGTTGACTACTATTTTGCTCGCCACCGCTCTCTACTTGCCAGTAAAAACGTTTGCCAATTATAAACATAACTCACAAAAAGCATGGCTTAAGTATTTGTAATTAAAGATAAAGATTAAAAAAGGCGAGCACTGCTCGCCTTTGTTTTACCTAACCATCTACGTTGTTATATTTTATTTGATTACGTAGTCTGGGCCTGCAACATCTGCTGTAATGATCTTAAGCTTAGAAGCGTCAGCGCCTGCATTTTCAGCTGTTTCAAAACCATTCACATGAGTAATCTTCGGTAACTTATTAGAGTAGTCAGAAATAAGCTCAGCTTCAGTCACTGCACCAACATACACTTCATCCGCATAAGTTGCGCCGACTAGTGGGAAATCTTTAGTTGCTCTAACCGCAACAAACTCTGGGTTTTTAGAGTTATCAATCAAGTTATGCTTGAAATGAACGTCTACGCCACCAAAGATATTAGACACTTCCTTGTTATTAAATAGGCTTACGCGGTGTGTTTGGTTGCCGTACACAATGCCCCACTCTGTATCAACCAAGGTATTGTTTTCTATTGTAATATTTTTTGGAGTCCACTGTTTATTCAGCTCTTTACCCTTAACCGATTGGTCAAGTTTCTCGCCGTTTTTAACATCAATAATACCCGTATTAATCACGATACCGCCACGCAGATCGGCATTACCTTCAATCAAACCATCACGTCCGCGAGTATTGGCAATGTAGTTATTACGGATCACATGATCTTCATCATAAATACGCATACCACCAGTCAACAGCTTTTTATTGCCCAAAATCACGTTGTCTTCAACAATGTTAGCTTTACCGTGGCGAAGAGAGATCAAAGAGCTGCTTTCAAAAATGGTATTGCCACCGATAACGTTGCCACCTGATTTAATAGAGATAAGCTCACGCTCACCGTCCATACTGATCAATAGGTTATCTACAAACTGGCTATTTGAAGGCCACTGTGACGATTTTGAATCACCGATACGAATGGCTTCCCAGCTGTTGCCGTTGTAACGAATCGCTTCTTTAATATCAAACTCATTAAATTGGTTTGGTTTTTGGTCAAGGAAGATGTTGTGCTTAATAATATGATTATCTGGCGTGTCATCTTTTTGCACACCGATTAAAGTGCCGCGTTTCTGCTTGCCTTCAAAACGGTTGTTGATGACTTGACCATCTTTACCCCACAAAGAAACCCATAGGTACTTCGGGTATTCAGAGCGACGAGCATCAGGCTCATAAGTGTAATCGTCATTAAAGTAGTAGAATGTCGAATTTTTCAGTACATTGCGATCGCCCATCATGCGAACGCCACCAAAACGCTCGTTTGGACCACCTTCAGTAAATACCAAGCCATCTAAGGTAATATCATTGCCCTTTAGCTCAAACTGAACAAGACCCGTTACCCAAGCCGTGCCTGCTTTTCTTGCTTTAATGGTAACATTGTTGGCTTCGATGGTTAGTTGACCCAGGTTACGATATTTGCCTGCTTCAATCTCGATGATATCGCCGTCTTTAGCATTAAGAAGTTTAGTGCGAAGTGCATCAACTTCCCCTTTATACGCATCTTCTACCGATGCACGCTCAACCACGTTCAAGCGTGGGCTGTCTAAAAGCATTGAACGATCAACTTGCGCTAAAGTGTTGGATTCAGTTTTGGTGTCACTAAATAGACTACAGCCCGATAATGTCAGCGCAGCGGCCAGTGCGATTGCTGTTTTTTTCATTTTTGTCCCTTCTATAAACTTAAGAATTGCAAAGCAAAAAAATGCGGGCACCAAGCCCGCATCAATTAAAAAGTCGTTATTGATTATTCTGCAGTTTGTTCACGCAGTTCTTCAACTGTGTCATCAACAGCTTTAACCAGTAGCAAACCAACACCTAGAACAATCGCGCCACACAATACGAAGATGAAGCGGCCCCATAGTGGGTTAGGTAGCAAGAACATTAGCATTACACCAACACCAGCTACTGCGATAAGAGTACCAAGCATACGACGTTGCTTGTTATCCAGTACTTTCTGCTCGTTAGATTCTGCAACTAGTGGTGTGTCTAAGTTTTCGAAGAACTTATCAACATCAGCTTGACGCTCAGCAGATAGTGGCTTGTAGAACAACGTCGTTAGACAGAAGAAGCCAGCAGTAAATACAAGGTGACCAATTAGACCAATTGCAACTTTAAGATCAGACCACTCACGACCTGTTAGCGGCTCAAGGTTGAACCAGTTTGCAACCATTTCTGCATTGATTACGAAACCAACGTAGTAAGAAACAACCGCACCAACCACTAGAGTTCCCCAACCTGCCCAGTCAGGAGTCTTCTTAATGAAGAAACCACAGAATGCTGGAATAGTCATCGGGAAGCCAATTAGCGCACCTACATACATCATGGTGTCAAATAGGCTCAAACCTTTCAGAGAGTTGATGAACAGTGCAACTAGAATGATTGCGATACCAAAGAAGGTAGAAGTTAGCTTAGAAACTACTACAAGCTCTTTTTCAGTCGCGTTTGGACGACAGATTGGTTCGTAGAAGTTCTTAACAAAAATACCCGAGTTACGGTTTAGACCTGAATCCATTGAAGACATAGTTGCAGCAAACATTGCAGCAATCAGTAGACCAACCATACCCGCTGGCATGAAGGTTTCAACGAAATATAGGTAAGCAAAGTCGCCCGCTTTAGAACCTGCTTCTGGGTAGATAGCCGCTAGATCAACACCTTGACCGGCAATAAACCAAGAAGGCATGAACCAAATAGCTGGCCCCATAGTCATTAGAACACACGCAAGCAATGCGGCTTTTTTCGCGTTCTTAGAATCTTTTGCAGCTAGGTAACGGTATGAGTTAAGCATGTTGTTCGTAATAGAGAACTGCTTAACGAAAATGAAGAACGCCCAAATGCCGAAGATGCTTAAGTAGTTTAGGTTGTTACCTGAAACGAATGATGCGCCGTTATCTGTTGGGAAGTTTGCAACGATTTCGCCAACGCCACCACCTTGAATGATAGCAACAACAGCACAAGTTACTGTTACAGCCATGATGATAACCATCTGCATAAAGTCAGATGCGATTACCGCCCAAGAGCCGCCAGTCACAGACATCACTAGTACTACAAGACCCGTTAGGATAATGGTCGTAGTCATGTCAAAACCGAAGATACCAGATGCAATAATTGCTAGACCATTTAGCCAGATACCCGCAGAAATAACACTGTTTGGCATGCCAGACCAAGTAAATACTTGCTCGTTGAAGCTACCAAAACGCATGCGAATCGCTTGAATTACCGTTACAACACGTAGCTGACGGAATTTCGGAGCGAAATACAAGTAGTTCATTAAGTAACCAAATGCATTGGCAAGGAAGATGACTGCTACTGCAAAACCATCTGCGTACGCTTTACCAGCCGCACCGGTAAATGTCCAAGCACTAAACTGAGTCATAAACGCTGTTGCGCCTACCATCCACCAAAGCATGCTGCCGCCGCCTCGGAAGTAATCACTTGTTGTGCTTGTAAATGTTCTGAACATCCAACCTATTGCAATTAAGAATAGGAAATAGACGCCAACAATAGTTGTATTGAGATCCATCGTTAAACCTTTTGGGATTGCTGTTTAATAAAATTTAGAAAAGTTTAACGAGAACCAAGATTAACTTGTACTACAATACGCTTTAATTGTGACAGGCACCTCGTGTTTCAATTATCTATAAATCATACAAGTGATCTGGATCTAAGATTCAATATCGTGACAAATCCTTTTAAAATTAGCGCTGAAATATCTCGTTACATTTAAAAACAAGCGCTTACCGCTATATATATTTTTAATTAATCATACCTATGGCCATCTATATTTGATTTTAAAATCCATTATCAATATATATTGTATTACTAATAACCATGAATTAAATGTAACGTAAACACATTGTTTTTAAGGACAGGCACCAATTCTATTCCGTAATACTATGCCACTGCATTAGTAATTTGTGACCGATGATTTAGGGACAGGCACTAATAATGGTCTTGAATAAACACCAATAACCCAGTGCAGGAAAGCGGTCGAATAAAGCATTGTTTATGCTTATTTGTAACCGCCGTACTCCCCTACCCAGGTTACAACAGGCCGAGTTCATAACAGCCAAAGAGGATGGCAGCTAATGTGATTGCTATTCCCAAAAGTTGGCACATTGCATTTAATGACACACCAATTTTCTTCTTTAATACCATGCTACTGATCTAGTAATTTGCGGCCGAAGATTTAAGGACAGGCACTAATAACACTTTGTTTATCCGTATTTGTAATCGCCATACTCCCCTAACCAGGTTACAACAGGCCGAGCTCATAACAACCACAGAGAGTGGCAACTAATGTGAATTCTATTTGCAACAGTTGGCACACTGCTCTTAAGGAAGCTTTTAAGGACACACACCAATTTTGTCGACCGGAGATTTAGGGACAGACACTAATAATGATCTCTAATAATGCACTCGAATAAACACAAATAAGTCAGTGCAAAAAAGTGCCCGAATAAAGCAATACTTATACGTATCGGCAATAGCCAAGCTCGCCACTCTACTTACAACGGGCCAAAGTCATAAATGCCGAAGAAGATGACGAGTATTGTGATTGCTGTTTGCAGCAGTTAGCGAAACATTCTATTGAACGCGTCATTTAACCACTTAAACATATTGGCTTTATAAGCAAAAACTAGAGTGCCGATAGACCTGAAGATAAAGCGCCACGCTGCAACTACAATAAATAGCTTTATGACACCAAATTTTGGCAAAAAAAATGCGGACATTTCTGTCCGCATTCATCAATTAATTTAGCTTAAGTGGGTTGATTACTTAGCAACACTCTCTTCTAAAGAGTCTACTGAGCTATCAACAGCTTTAACAAGAAGCATACCAACGCCGCTAACAATTGTACCACATAGGATGAAGACTAGACGTCCCCACATTGGGTTGCTTAGTACAGCCATGAACATGATGAACACACCAGCAACTGCAATTAGTTTACCTAGCATTTGACGCTGTTTGTTATCAAGTTTTTGTTGAGCAACTGATTCTGCAACCAACGGTGTAGCAAGGTTTCCGAAGAATTTATCAACGTCTACTTGACGCTCTTCAGAAAGAGGTTTGTAGAACAGAGTTGATAGGATGAAGAAACCACCAGTGAATACGATGTGACCGATTAGACCAATCGCAACTTTCACGTCAGACCATTCACGTTTAGTTAGCTCTTCTAGACCAAATGCGTGAGATACCATGTCAGCGTTGATAACGAAACCAACAACATAAGAAACGATACCACCAACAATCAGAGTACCCCAACCAGCCCAGTCTGGAGTTTTCTTAATGAAGAAACCTAGGAATGCTGGAATAGTCATTGGGAAGCCGATTAGAGCACCAACGTACATCATTGTATCGAACAAGCTCAACCCTTTCAGAGAGTTAATGAACTGTGCGATAAGGATGATTAGAATACCAAACACTGTTGAAGTGATTTTTGATACTGTAACCAACTCTTTCTCAGACGCTTGACCTTTACGAACTACTGTTTCGTAGAAGTTCTTAACGAAGATACCTGAGTTACGGTTTAGACCTGAGTCCATTGAAGACATTGTCGCTGCAAACATTGCTGCAACTAGAAGGCCTACCATACCTGCTGGCATGTATTCTTGTACAAAGTATAGGTACGCGAAGTCACCTGCTTTAGAACCTGCATCTGGGTAAGCAGCAGCTAGGTCTACACCTTGACCTGCAATGTACCAAGAAGGCATGAACCAGATGAATACACCACCAAGCATTAGCACACACGCTAGAAGCGCTGCTTTCTTAGCATTCTTAGAGTCTTTTGCCGCTAGGTAACGGTATGAGTTAAGCATGTTGTTCGTAATAGAGAACTGCTTAACAAAGATGAAGAATGCCCAGATGCTGAAGATGCTTAGGTAGTTAAGGTTGTTACCTGCGATAAATGAACCAGAGTCGCCTACTGGGAAGTTATTAATTACTTCACCAACACCGCCACCTTGAACAATCGCAACAACAGCACAAGTAATTGTTACCGCCATGATGATAACCATCTGCATAAAGTCAGATGCGATTACCGCCCATGAACCACCAGTTACTGACATTGCTAGTACAACTAAACCTGTAATCCAGATTGTCATTGTCATATCAAAGCCGAAGATACCTGATGCAATAATTGCTAGTGCGTTTAACCAAACACCTGCAGATACAACACTGTTAGGCATTGAAGACCAAGTAAATACTTGTTCGTTCGTAGCACCGAAACGCATACGAATTGCTTCAATTACCGTAACAACACGTAGCTGACGGAATTTAGGAGCGAAATACGCAAAGTTCATGAAGTAACCGAATGCGTTCGCTAAAAAGATTACCGCAACAGCAAAACCATCGTTATATGCTTTACCTGCCGCGCCTGTGAATGTCCATGCTGAAAACTGAGTCATAAACGCAGTCGCACCAACCATCCACCAAAGCATGTTACCGCCCCCACGAAAATAATCGCTTGTGGTACTTGTAAATGTTCTAAACATCCAACCTATTGCAATTAAGAATAGGAAGTAAATGCCAACAATCGTAGTATTGAGATCCATTGCATTACCTTATAACTGTAAATAATTATTTCAAATCCAGTACAGTTTAATCCTTAACTTAAATCTTTTGTATTACAATACTTCATAAATGTGACGCATGACGCAAGACTTTTTATAGGTTAAATCATACAAATATTCCTTCCTCTATTGACCTGCTTGTAATATAGACAACAACAGCTCTTGATCACCTTTTAAATAGCCAAATGGAGGCCGTAAATAGGCACTGCAGCCCTCTTAGCACCTGATACTTAATGTATTTTTTTGTAAGAAAGCTCAGTTCAGTTAAATGTAAGTGTCGTAACAAGCATTAACAATTGTAGGACTAAACAAATTTAATAAAGGTACTTATAATTAATTGGATTATCAGATTTGTTTTCTTATTTGATTTACGTATAAGAGGCCTAAGCTGCCACAAAAAATACAATTAATAGGCAGAACTTGGATGGCATTGGCGACTAAACCAGTGAAGTTTTGTCAAAAAAAAACCCATAGGCAAGTGCAAGCCTATGGGTTAAATCGGTGGTGTACCGAGCCTAAACACTAGAAGGGTATGCTTAGGCTATTCATAATAATTATGGAGCTTTACTAACAAGAGCCGGCTTAGGTTTAAGCCCACCCTATTTAGTATTCGTTTTTAAAGTCCTAGCTTGAAGAAACTTGACCTTGTAAAAACAGACAGTTAACAGGCGATATGTAGCCTGTTGCTGTCCGATAAATTATATTGTATTACAAATAGCAAAAGCAAGTTATATTCACAATAAAGATCCAAAAAATAGACAATTACACGACTTTTTCACTTAAATCGTTGCAAAGAAAGCTACGCATATAATAAGACGAGTGTTAAATCGTAAGAACAAACATCAGACAAGAACTGTTATTGACGCCATTAATGAGAATACATCTTAATTGCAATAATGGTATCTACCTCTGTATTGGAAATCCCCCATCAACCTTATGTTAAGCCACCCTTTTTCCCGTACCTCTATATCGCATGAGATACTCCTAGATATTTCGCTATATCAATCACTGTTATAAGTGTTCAGAGATAGCGTGGGAGTAAGCTAAGAACGCTAGGCGATTAAAGTGTTACCTTCATATAATCACAAATGCAACCAGTCGAAGCTGAAATTGATTTTATTTCTTTCGCTAAAATATAGTTAAAAAAAAGGCCGACAATTTATGTCGACCTTATTATTTATGCAGTCAGATAGATTTAGAACAAATCTGATGCTACGTTGTCAAAATAACTATAAGTACCCGCAGTGCCATTATCACCTACATACATAACAAATGTAGTTGGAGCCAGTCCATCATCAAATTCTGCTTTCAAATCACCCGGAATCACTTCACCGTTAACAGTTAGTGTGATGTCATCGCCAGACCACGCAATAGTAACATCAACCCATGTATCTTGTTCATACTCAGCAACATCTTGCTGAGAAGCATTTTCATCTCTAAATTTCACATCACTAGCTCCAAAAACTATTTCTGTGAAACGTTTTGATGAGGAAGCACCTTTATCTGTGCCTAAAAATAAATATGATGATTTAACATAGCCATCAGACGGGATATAAACAGATGCTGAAACAGAACCACTTTCCGCTGCACCATTTTTAAACTCTTTTGATACTAGAGGTTTCGTACCCTTAATTTCAGGGTCAGAATCTGCAACTAGCGCGCTGTTATCTTCAAGATATAGAGATTTTCCATTAGAGTCTGTTGGGTCAACTCTAACTTCAGCAAATGTAGTTGTACCATCAACATTTGTTGCAGTGTAACCGTTCAGACCGTCAATTTGAGCACCAATGTCGTATGATTCAAAATCATCTGCAATAACAACTTCTTCAGAACCACCGTCGTCCTCAGAGCCACCATCATCTTCAGAACCACCATCGTCCTCTGAACCGCCATCATCTGCAGCGCCAGATTGGTTTTGAACTGTTGCTTCATTCGAGTTGCTGTTATAAGGGTCAGCTGACAGGTTGTGGCCATCTGCATAGCTATCAAAGTTGTCTTCAAATACTAGCTCTTCTGTGTCACCTTCAATGTTGTAAACCTTGAAGTTGTCAGCAAGCAGTTCGAAGTGAGTCGTATTGCTGTTGTCGCCCATCTTAATTGCGATAACTTGTACTGCTGCATTTTCCATCGCGTAGTCAAATGGACCGTACGAAGTACCGTTGATGTTGAAAGAGTACTGGTTGTTTTCGCCCCACTCTAGTTCAACTTCAAGTTTTTCACCTAGAGTGTAGGTACCAATTGAGTCAGAAAGCTGAGGTTTACCATCAACAACAGTATTTGAACGGTAGAATACTTCACCATCATTCAGAACTAACTCACCGTATAAGTTAGAGTTACTAGTACCCGTGCCGTATAAGCTAATGTACGCATTGTTACCATTGGTATCTTCAGCTTCAGTAGTGTCTTCATGCTTTTGGTAAGTCAAATCAATGGTAATTTTACCTTGAGCAATTGAATCAACCAATGCACCCGTTGAGCCATCAGATAATTTCAGACGAAGTTCACCTGTATCGTCAGTCTTAGTATCGATGATCTGAACAACATTGTTAAAGCCAGCATCAGCATTTGCTTTTTCTACTGCTGCTTTAATGTCAGCATTATCAATTTGGTTTGTACCTGATAGGTCACCAAAAGCGCCAGTGCTTACAACTAGCGCACCGTCAGTCAAAGTATAAGAACCATCAACTTCAGTTGAGGTACCATCGTGGTAATAAGTAAATGTAATATCACCATCAGATTCAGTGTACGGAGTTACTGTGATTTTGTACTC
Organism: Vibrio neonatus; assembly: GCF_024346975.1. Classification (NCBI taxonomy): domain Bacteria; kingdom Pseudomonadati; phylum Pseudomonadota; class Gammaproteobacteria; order Vibrionales; family Vibrionaceae; genus Vibrio; species Vibrio neonatus. The sequence goes on from NZ_AP024886.1 coordinate 862,795, forward strand.
ACCTGGAGTTGCATCATCATCGTAATAAGTTTGATTAGTGCCATCAAACACATAAATATTAGGTAGGTCTACAGATTGTGTTGAAGAAGATGTACCTGCTAATTCCCAGTAAGCTCCAGACAAAGCTGAGCTAGGTGGTGTTACAGTCCCGCCACCTGAAGAGCTTTCTTCAGAACCAACATCGAAATCACAACCGAACAAAAGTCCGGTAGACAGTGCTACTGCAATCGCTGACTTAGAAACTTTCATATTATCTCTCTTTATATTTCACTGTTTGTTATGTAGGTGAGCGTCATCTATTTTTTATGAGCACTCACCCCATTTTGGATGTTATTTTATTTATTTTTAGAAGTCGTATTTCAGGCCTAGACGAGTTCTTGCCTGACGGTCACCAGAAGTTGAACCGTAGTCAACTGTCCAGAATTCTGCGTAAGGAGTAAAGTTGCCCACTTTGTAACCAACGATTAGACCGAAATCCCATTCCCAATCTTCATTGTTTGCTAGACGCTCGTTGTCATGGCTCTTGGTGTAGTTACCTTCATAGCTCAAACGTAGGTTTTTCAAGCTGTCTACTGGAATCTTGTAAGAGCCAGTAAGTGTGATTTTACTTTTCTGAGTTGTTTTACCAGAAACGTCAGTTGAACCGCCGCCTGCAAGAGAAATAGTTTGGCCGTCGTTTGTGTACTCACGGAACTCATGACGGTAACGAAGTGCAGTTGTTAGGCCGAAGTCAGCTTTGTAACCAACGCGGAACTGAGGTTTATAAGTTGTTCTGCCGTTACCAAATGTAATTGGCATACCAGGTTGTAGGTACCATTGTTTAGTCAATGCATAGCGAACACCCCAATCAAATTCTGAATCGCCACGCTCTACGTGACTCCAAAATGCTTGATGACCATTCTCATCTGCTTCACTTTGGAACTTTTGCTCAACACTAAAGTACAATTTCGTCTTATCTGCTACATTCACAGACTCACCAATTTTGATTCGGTGTGCGAAATCTTCGTCTTTATGTTTGTATTCGCCACGGTAGTTCAGTGATCCTGCACTTACCGCACCAGTGAACAGTGTTGCTACTACAACTAAAGCAATTTTATTTTTATTCATGATGAGATTTACCTTTTTTTATCCATCGACATTTGAATTAATGTATGACAATTAGTTTAGTGGAAGCCTCAGAGGCAAACTGTGATGTGAGTACAAAAAGTTAATTAGGCGCAATGTGCATACCAGAAGCGGGAGTCAGATCGCACATTTACCATGGAATTTAGGTAGTCAACTTGCTTGTTTTATGAATTTTTGCTTAAATTTTCGGTTTTTATTTTTTTAGGTGCTGATTTTCACCGTTCATAGTTGTCTTATTAAAGACGGGGCTGGTACAAGGTCTCACTGGATCGTTTAATTATTATGCGGTTATTAAGGTGGTGTAGATTTAAGAAAAAGAATACTGAGATACCAAACCACGCAGCACACCTCAAAAAAGTTCACATACAGAGCCCCTATTATAATGTGAACTACCTGATACGAACCTATTGACACTCCCCTATCCTCGTTTCCAACCAAGCATTTTCAATTACTCATTACATTCTTACGAGCAAAGATCTGTTCATATTGGATTGGTACTACAGCTATTAGTATTTCTTCGTAGAATGGCAAATATATAGATAGTGCTTAAAAGATTTTTTAAGGACACACACCGATTCTTAGATCGTTATAATAAGTGTTAGAACCTTAGTAGTACTATTTCCTCATACTCAACGTCTTCTATATAGCCTCAAGATAGCGAGTCAGATTCAATTCCGTATCATCTGAATTTTTGGGGACACACACTCAATAGCAGTAACAAAAGGATATAAACCTAAACGGACTGAACTACTATCCGAAATTAGATAAAGGCAATTTGGAGGGATAAGTTGAGATGAAGAACAAGTTGCAACCCTTGAACGTAAGAAGCGTGATGATGAAGCTTGTGGTAAGATAGAAACTGCATACCCTGGTTATCTAGGTTCTCAAGACACTTTCTATGTCGGGAACTTGAAATGTGTTGGTCGCATTTATCAACATACCTTCGTTGATACCTACATCAAAGTCGCTTTCGCTGGGTTGTACACAACCAAAACACACATTACGGCTTCAGACATGTTGAATGACAAAGTTCTACCGTTCTTTGAGGCTAAAGAACTACCAATGCTTCGAATCTTAACTGATCGTGGGACGGAATACTGTGGACGTGTCGACCGGCATGACTACCAACTCTATCTTGCAATTAATGATATCGACCACACCAAAACTAAAGCTATGTCACCACAAACTAATGGCATCTGTGAGCGCTTCCACAAGACCATATTGAATGAGTTTTATCAAGTGACTTTTAGAAAGAAACTGTATAGCGCAATGGACGAATTAAAGTAAGATCTGGACGAATGGATGGACTACTACAACAATCAACGTACTCATCAAGGAAAAATGTGCTGTGACAGAACACCGATAGATACATTAGAGGATGGGAAAACCATCTGACAGGCACCAAGTAAAAAGTGGGTAACTGTCAGATCAGGTCTAAATTAGTACAATTTAGCCCTGAACCTAGACTCTTCAGGATCATTTAGGTTCGTATGAATCCAAGCTAGTAAAAAACACCAGTTATGATTTAACTCTATAAATAACACACAGTCTCATGGACCTATGCTCAACTTAAAATGGCTGTAGATCGATTACAGTAGTTCAGAGCGTGTATGCCTTCCAGTATACAAAAGATGTGGCTTTCCTCTAATTGGGTCACTTTTATATAGCCTTGGACAGTCAATATCCAATCCACATCCATATCCATTTAGGTTCGGGTGCAATCACTGGCATAACTTCAATACACTCTTAACTACCCAGAAGATATCAGCGAAACGATCTACATAATCAATGCTATTGAATCTCTCAATAGAGAATACATAAAGCACCAAAAAAGAGGAAGATCTTCCCGAACGATGGGAGCCTAGCAAAAATGGTACATCTAGTGATAAAAAATGCCAGCAAGAATTTGACGATGCCTATTCAAAACAGGCATCAGGTTATGAGTTGGTTTGTTATCGAGTTCGAAGTACATCTCAAAAAGCACATTAGCTAAATGGCAATTACACAGAATCTATTGCAACCTCGTTAAAGCCTCAGTTTGGTACCCTTATACTAGATCAAAGGTCTAGCCATCAGGCTAGACCTTTACAAGGAATCTAAGACTATCTAATAGACCAGACTTTTTTATTGACTATATCGTTAATATCTAAAACAAGTCGGACTTCAAGTTGTCAAAGTATGCAGTATTTGCATTGCCAGACTTATCACCAGTGTATAGCGTTAACTGTGTTGGAATATTTGCTGCACCTAGACCTGTAGTTGACTGTTTGATGCCTGACTTCACAACCTTACCGTTCAACGATACTGAGAATGTACCATCCTGAGTCCAAGATAGATTTACTGTGTACCATGTATCAGGAGTAATATCAGCGATTTTAATATCGGTATCGCCTGCTTCATATTCAAGCTTTTTGTTAGTTTGTTTAAGCTCAAAATATCTATCTGCATTGTCTTTACCTACACCAACATTGATGTATGTAGATTTAACATTTGCTGAAGAAAAGTAAGCATCAATAGAGACAGAACCACTTGGGGCTGCAGCTTTAAACTCTCGAGTAGCAAACGGTTTAGTAGTAGTACTTTCATCTTTTAACATCAACGAATTAATACCACCATTCGCAACAACTTTACTAACTTCAGCGGTTGTTGTTCCGCTAGCATCTGCAACAATATTATTTGTTTTCCAAGCAGTAGATGCTTTGCTAATTAGTGTGCCTACTGTATAGCTTTCGAAGTCATCAGTAAGTGTAGCTGTAGTAGAACCAGCATTCGCTCCATCTGTAGCGCCTGTATCAGTATTACCTTCACCGATTACAACAGCTTCATTTGTATGATCATTGTAAGGATTACTAGTTAAACTATCTCCGACTAAATGACTTTCAAAATTATCTTCAAAAACCGTCTCTTCGCCAAGACTATCAATGCCAATCACTTTTACATTATCAATCAACAATTTATAAGGCGTCGTATTAGAAGTATCACCTAGCTTGAATGAAACAACCTGAACAGGTTTGGTAACAGGACTATTTATAGCAGCCCCAACCTGAGTACCATCAATTGAAACAAAATATTGACCGTCACCCCACTCAAGCGCAACTTCATGTTTTTTATTAACATCAAAGTGCCCGATGGCATTTGACATTTCTAGTTTACCGTTGTCATCTTTGTTATCAGTACGAAGTTGAACATCGCCCTTTTCGTTAAGAATTAATTCACCAACCAAAAAGTCGTTACTAGTTCCGCCAGCACTATAGAGAGAAATATATGCATAGTTACCTTTACCGTCGTCAGGTGCATTTTCTTCTACCGCATAAGTTAAATCTACAGTTACTTTACCTTTTGCAACTTCTTTAACAGACGCCTGCATTGCATTTTCAGAAAGTTTAAGGCGAAGCTCACCTTTTGCACTTGTCGATGTATCCGTAATTTGAGCCAGTTTATTAGAAACTGAACTACCAGTATCAGGAACTACAACACTACCCGCATTTCCTGTACTACCGTTACCTGCAGCAGGAGTGCTGCTTTGTGGGCCAACATCGAAATCACAACCAAATAACAATACACTTGATACCGCTACAGCGATAACTGATTTAGAAATTTTCATAGTATCTCTCTTATATTCTGTTAGCTACGTGCTGAAGGAGCAGAGCCCCGCTCCTTCAGTAGATATAATTCATATTTACGTTAGAACTTGTATTTCAAACCAAGGCGAGTTCTTAGCTGACGAGTATCAGTTTTAGTACCTGTTTTACCCTTCACATCCCAAAGTTCGATGTATGGTTGGAAGTTTTCAACTTGGTAGCCAATGATCACACCAGCATCCCAACCCCAGTTTTTACCGTTTTCAATACGGATGTTGTCGTAGTTGTGGTTGTAGTTAGCTTCATAGCTCAATTTCAAGTTTTTCAAACTTTTTTGAGGCAACTTGTATGAACCCGTTAAAGTAATTTTACCTTGTTGTATTGTTTTGCCTGCACGTTCGATTTTTTGACCATCAACGTCAGTTGTTGTGCCTGCTTCGCTTGTATATGTTTGGAATTCGTGACGGTAACGAATAGCTGTAGTCAAACCAAAGTCAGCTTTGTAACCAACACGGAATTGAGGTTTATACGTTGTTTTCTCTGTTGAGAACGTAATTGGCATACCTGGTTGTACGTACCAGTTTTTATTAAGTTTGTATTGCACACCCCAATCGAACTCTGAATCGCCGCGTTCTACTTCGTTCCAGAAATCTGATTTGTCATTACTATTCCATTTTTGTTCAACACTAAAGTAGACCTTAGCTTGGTCTGAAGCTTTTACTGAAGACCCGAGTTTGATGCGATGTTGGTATTCATCTGAGTTGTGTTTGTATTCTGCGCGATAATCAATTTGGCCTGCACATGCAGAGCCAGCAAAAATAGTAGCTACAACAGCTAGAGCAATTTTAGATTTAGTCATGAAGAATTTACCTTTATATCCGTTTGGGTATTGAACTTAATGTATGACAAATAGATTACGGTAACACTTAGTTACAAACTGTGACGGATGTAGGATTTTTTACTTTGATAATTAAGTCCACGGAACTTGGTGGAGAATTTGTACTCACCCTTTAAATTTACTGAAAAGCAACAAATAAAAGAATTAAATGCCACGAAAACACCAAATAGCGACACAAAATCCGCTCATAGACGCCAATTTAAGTGCATAATAAAAATATGCCAGATATTTCATATTGGCGATACAGGTCACACTTTTTGATTTCACTGGATAAAAAACATATCTAACCAGCATTTAATTTGTAATAAAGCATTACAAAAACACCAGTGGCATTATGAAATTACACGCATAAATAATACTATTATTGATCATTAAACAGACTGATAACTCTGTTAAATACTACTTAATGACAAGGATACCCTTTCCTTTCTTATCTATATTGGTTAGACATTTGATCTGAGATCCACTTTCTTCAAGGAAGAAATACACATCATTCTCAAGATGGAAAAGACAACAGGAAATATGAAGACTAAGGCTTAAGCGTTTCACTGTTTACGAGACGAGGCATGCATAACGCAAGGCGATAAATAGAAGGGAGAGTTCTCTACTTTCTTGTTGATAAAACTGCAATCAAAGCATTGGGCATCGGAGAATGAATTTACACAAAACAGCATGACAAAACCCAGAGTAGATCTATTCATTAGTTTACTGCAAAAAATATAACGCTTCTTATCTATAGGTGAATATTCAAGTTCAGTGCCATTGCTCTTAAAAAGGGGATTTAGGTCAGAAAACCAATAATGATAAAACCATCATATCAACCTAATTTAATGCACATTATTGCTTAAGATTGAAATTCTATAAGGTTTAAAGAATGGTTTGTGACTTCATTGCAAGGGAAGTTCAATTAGACATTGCGGTAACATATAAAACCTTAAAAGGTTATCCCCTCTATATACTCTACCGAGATCAGTGAATCTATTTCTGATTCTATACTTTTATAATTTCACCATTTTGTATTACTAATAAGTGTAAATACTTTAGATATGCAGCGAATAAAAACGGCTTTGAGTTTAAAATCAATGAGCTAAAAAATACCTACCGTTAACTACATTTAATCACAACTCATTAAAAACAATAACTTACAAGCACCCTCATAATATGACATTAATTTTCAACAGCCTAAATTTGAGTCGAGTCACAAAGCTGAGCACCTCAACTTTCATATGTATGACAATATGATTAGAATATTTATAAGTTTTTAGAATTAAGGTATATCAATATGAAGAAGCTGGCCTACGCAGTTGCACCACTTTTTTTAGCAATGGCATTAGCAGGATGTGGAGGTTCTGACTCAAATTCTAGCAGTTCCGATAACAGTACTCCTGATATTGGCAATGGTAACGGCGGTTCTGATAACGGCGACAACGGCCAAGTTGAACAAAATGCAGGTTGGGACATTAATCAGTGGAAACTTACCCTACCTGTTAGTTATGCCTATTATAAAGAGTTCCATGGTGAAGGTAATCTTAAAGATGATGACAGTGCTGCAGAACTAATTCCAGCCGATTGTAGTCACAAAAACGAACTCACAACTGACACCAAATTACCTTACTTCTATATTGATGCTAACAACAGAACTCACTTTATTGTTGATCTTGGCGGCGATGGCATCGCTACAACAGGTAATACTAACAAGGCTCGCTCAGAACTGCGTGAACTCTACAACTTTAATAGTTCCGATCGCTGTTCATCTAGCAACCAAAACTGGGCTATTAGTGACAGTGCTAATCATAAACTTAACGCCACTCTAAATGTTGAGAGGTACCCTAGCGGCATCAATAAAGATCCAAAAGTTGTCATAGGTCAAGTTCATGGCTATGACATCAAACAAGCATTGATCAAGTTGGTATGGGAAGGTTCAAATAAACCGGTTCGCGCTGTCATGAATGATAGTTTTGTATTCGGCAACGTTGAATGTAATAGCTGCAACTCATTTAGTGTTGACTTAGGTACTGCAAAATCAGGTACTGATTTTTCTTACCAAATTGACGTAAATAGCCAAGGTGTGGTTTTAGAAGCTGCCGGGGTTAGAAAGAGCTTTAATTGGGGTATAAACATTGAAAATACGGGTCATGCCCTGACACCAAACTGGGCAAATAGTAACACCAAATTTTATTTCAAAGCGGGCATTTACCCTCAAATCATCCCTAGTTCTAGCTATGCCGGCCAAGTGTTTGACGTGAGCTTTAGTAAAATTGTTATCGAGCATAAATAAGCAAGCACGTCTTATATTTTCATCAAAGCGACCTTTCAGGTCGCTTTTTTATGCCTATCGGATACACACTAAGACGCACTCACAAGCATTGATTTTATTAATATACATGCACACAAACTCATTTAAATAAAATGATGTATTTTCACCCTACCCATCTCTGCCCTCAGTTATACCACCAAATAAATATTCAAAAATACGGATAAAAATAATGACAAGCTGTTTGCTATCAGCGTATTATCGCGACTTTATTTTATTTGTCATACCGTAAGACAAAGTTACAGATTTATGAAAAATGATTAAAAAGCACCAGATTACGTTATTCATTACAGCTACCGTGGTTGCTGCATCCGCAAACGCTGCCTCAGTAGACTACCGTCAAGAATATAAACACAATGATAAAGCCTATGCCAGCCGTGTCAAAGTTGGCAGCAGTGTTGGCAATCACTTCTTTAGCCTTGAAGCTAAACAAACCGGTAAACCAATTTCAGATTGGCAAGCGGCAGATAATGAATTTGTCTATGGCTATAACTTCAAAGTAAATAAAAAATGGCGCATCACTCCCTCAATGCCCATCACATTCGGCAATGATCGCGTCACTTACAAACCGCAAGTTCGTGTTCAATATAAATTTGATTCGGGTTTAACCAGTAAACTTCGTTACCGTCACGAGTTCCGCGACTATACTGGCGAAAAGTCGGATAAAGACTCTATCGACCGTAGTAAGATAACCGGTAACCTAGATTATAAAATTGGCGCATTGCAATTGGGCTTTGAGGCTAACTATGCGCAAGATTTCTTCCATGACAATGAATGGTTTGGCGGTAAATCAGCGAAACGTCACAATGAATGGGATTACAACGTTAAAATTGGCTACAAAGAAGCGAGTTGGAGTTGGAGACCTTACATAGAGTTAGGTAACGTCCAATACAACAGCGGACCTAGTGCAACTAACAGTAACCGCCAATTGCGCACCCGTGTAGGCCTTACTTATAGCTTTTAAGCTTTGAAGATGTAAAGCGAACCAAACGATAAGGTCATACTTGGTGCTAGTAATAAAGTAACAAGTATGGCTTTCCCCTACTGCCAATCACTATCTTACTTGATAATAGTGATAGTGAATGTTCAAAACTAACCTAGCAGAAATACCCTAGCCTTAACCGACAAAAACAAAGCTGTGAAGCTCATCACCAAATGCCGGTTATGCTCATCTGGTTTCATATTAAAACACCTAAATTCAGTTCGATTACCCGCACATAACTGAAGGTTTAGTTGTTTTTATGCAACTTAATGCATCAACAATAAACACCCATAAAAACAATAACTTGCAATCAACAAGCACTGCATTAAAAAATATAAACGCCTAAAATCAATATTTTCAGTGAGCTGGCTCACATGCATATCCATCAGCGAATCCTTAAACTAATTGTCATACATTAACACCAACAAATGACTCCTAAGGGTTATCAAATGAAAGCTTTAAACAAAGTTACTCTTGCTCTAATTACCACTGTGGCAGCCGCTTCAGTAAGCGCTGCTTCTGTCGATTTCCGTCAAGAATATAAGCATGAAGACGAATCATACGCTAGCCGTATCAAAATTGGCTCTAGCGTCGGAAATCACTATTTTGGTTTAGAAGCTAAACAAACCGGTAAGCCGTTCTCTGAGTGGGGTTCTGCTGACAATGAATTTGAATACGGTTACAACTTCAAGTTAGACGATCATTGGCGCATTACCACTTCTATGCCTATCACTTTCGGCGATGATCGCATCACTTATAAGCCACAGGTGCGCGTACAATATAAGTTTGATTCAGGACTCACCACAAAGCTTCGTTACCGTCATGAATTTAGAGACTACGCAGATTCTACTGACAAAGACTCAGTTAACCGCAGTAAGATCACAGGTAACATTGACTACAATATTGGCGCACTGCAACTTGGCTTTGAAGCCAACTACGCTGAAGATATGTTCAATGACGACAAATGGTTTGGCGGCGATACCGCTAAAAGAACCAATGAATGGGATTACAACATTAAAGTGGGTTATAAAGAAAAAGATTGGAGCTGGAGACCTTACTTTGAGTTAGGCAACGTTCAATACAGCAATGGCCCAAGCAGCACAAATAGCGATCGCCAGCTTCGTACCCGTGTTGGTGTGACTTACAGCTTCTAATCGCCTAGTATGCCTTGCGTCTAATGCACTAAAGCAGAAATAATAAAGCCAGTAACAAGGTTACTGGCTTTCAAACTGAACTAGATTACTTGCTGAAAATTAACAGCTTAGCTTATACAAATAGCCAAATTTAATATCATGCTCGGGTTCTAAACGCTTCATCTGCGCCATTAATAGCTCGGCAGTGGCTAAAGCATCACTCAATGCATTATGTCCGTTATATTCTGGCAGCTTATAACGTGCTCTTGTGCCCGATAATGTCAAATCTACGTCTTCAGTATCGTTACGTGCTTTTGCCATTTTCTTCTCAATACATAAGGTATCGAGCCAAATTAACGGCAGATCCCACATGCGATAGTGGGTTTTTAGATACTGATTAATGAAATTAGCTTCCACAATACAGCCATGAGCAACAATGATTTTGCCTAACGCCGCGTCATAAAAAGCCTTCATCGCATCATGGATAGACACCCCTTCGGTGAGCATTTCAGGTGTAATATGATTAATGATCGCCGTTTCAGGTTTCACTTGTGACTCTTGGTTAATATAGAAATGACACGCACCCGATAGGTCGATCTTTCGTTTCGAGATCACAACCCAGCCAATGGATAAAATCAGGTCATTTACACTATCAAGTCCAGTGGTTTCTAGATCCAAAACAATATAGTCAAGCTCACTGGATAAGGTGCCCACATCTGGGTTTGGGCTTTCCAGCAATCGCCTAAATAACAAAGGCGTAGCCATATTATCGACCAAAGCTTTACGCTCACGTTTGGTACGCTCTAATACATGAAAATATTCAAACATAGCTTATCGTGTCCCAAAACGAACTTTAACTGCATCTTGCAGATCCGCAATGATCCTAAACGCATCTTTTAAGTGGCCTCGTTCAAAGCTACCGAAGCTGTTTGGATCGATATTGTTGTTCGGCTCTTCACCATTTTTCAGCGCAGTCAACTGATGGTTAAATCGGAACGACAAAATAAACTCATACGCGCCTAAAATATTTTTGTAAGAGTCTTCAGACAAAAATCCTTTCTCATAGGCGGCCTGGAAGCGCTTATCTGTCGCTGAATGATCGCTTTCTACGGCTAAACCATAAATACGTGCCAAGTCGATAATCAAGGTGATTGCGTATTTCTTCACATTCAAGGTTTTCTTATTTTCGCCAGATTTTTCAAGTACCAAGCTATTAAAGATACCCAGCGGAGGACTGGTGTTGGTTGCATCATGCGTTAGCATCAGCAAGAACTCACGACTTTGACGAATATTGGCATACATTTCATCACGCAATACTTTTTCAAAGTGGTTATTGCCGTAAATAGAACGGATTTCCAAGAACACACTGATATTAAGCAGGCGTTCGTATTCAGGATTGGCAACCCATTTTTTATAGTAATGTTTCCAAACACTGACTGGCTGACACCATTTTGGATTCATCGCCATATAGTCACCCGAACAAAGCGGGTAATCACAACTTGCCAAGCCATTACACACTAGGCTCGCCAAATGCTTAAAGTAGATCTTGTCATTTTCAGTCACATCATCGGCCAATACAATGGCGCTATCTTGGTCTGACAGCATGTGAACTTCATTACGTGCATGTGAACCGGCCACTATCCAAGCAAACTCACAAGGTGGTGGTCCCAATTTATCAATGGAAATTTGAATAATGCGGCGGGTATAGGCATCCATGATCATGGTCATTACCTGCCCTATCACTTCAGGGCCCACCTTACCTTCAACCAAGGCTTCAAATATGGCTTGTCTTTCTGGCGTAAAGCTCGCCAGTGTTGACACGCTCGTGGCGTATTTGATTTTTTCAATCAAGAAGATGGCTTGTACGCGGTGGTTTTGCACTAAGTGCGAAGTGGTCAATAGACCGATAACTTTATTATTTTCTACGATAGGTAAGTTGCGGATATTAAACTGCATCATGACCGATGCGGCGTGCAGTACCAAATCATCTGGCTTGATAGTCAAAGGTGAATACGTCATTACCGTAGAAATTGGCTGATCAATTGAAGCGCCTAATGCAATCACGCGTTTTGTCATATCACGGTCGGTAATAAGACCAACAATTTCGTCCTTATCATAAATTACCGCACAAGAGGTTCGCTTAACGATGCGCATCTCATGCGCCACTTCCTGAATGGTTTGATTGGCTTGTACCACCGCAACGCGACCGCTAGCCACTTCTTTAACGCGCTTGATAAAGAGGCCCTTCTCTTTATCAGACCACACCACATCTAACGCCGACTTAAGACGAACTTGAGCTTTAGAAGCAAAGTGCTCTGCACTCTCTGGCGAAGCTTTGAATAACTGCTGTAACGCTGAGTGAGGAATCAAATAAAGCAAGGTATGCTCAATCGCTACCGCTTTATAGCCTTTATCACTGTCAATCGTCCCGTCTAAGAAGGTAAAGCCGAATAAATCTTCCGCACCTAATCGAGCTCTTAATACGCCGTCAGATTTGCGTTGCTCCATCGAACCGGTGCGCACTATATAAAGGTATTTTTCATCCCCTTCAGTACACAGATCGACATTTTCACCTTTACTTAAATAAGTAATCTGTACTTGTGAGGCAAGTTCACGTAGCGCTGCTTTCGGGATCTTGTCAAAAGGGTCAATCTGACTCAGAAATTGAATAATATTGGGTAATAGAGATTCTGGCATATTAAGTCTCATCCACTATGCTGAAGGGGGAAATCCGCCGTATAGTATTATTATATAGCTAAAGATTGATTTAGTAAGCAAAATGTAACTAATGTGAAGTGTAATACCGAAAAATAAATTTCAAAAAAAATTGAAAAAAAATTAAAAAAAAAACACGCAGAAGCGTGTTTTTTGACTAAAGATGAGGTTTTGACTAGCTTACCGCAGGTAAACGGTGTTTACCTTCTTGCAGATGATTAGCAGAAGCTTGTCTCGCTTTATCGCTATTGCCTGCCATAATCGCATCGTAAATTTCACGGTGCTCATTAATACAGGTGTTACCTTCTTCTGATGAGTGAACAATAAAGTTGACAAACATAGTGGTAAGAATATTACCAAACGGTAGATAGAAATCGTTACCAGTTGAATTAAATATTAAACTATGGAAACGCATATCAACATCAGTCCAACGCTCAATATTTAATTCATCTTCAGATGCTACTTCTACCATCTCTTGAAACGTTTCTGAAAGCTCTATACGTTGCTCAGCTGTTGCAAACTGAGCTGCTAATGCACACGCTTCTGGCTCAATTGCACGGCGTAAGCCTAAGAATTGAAAACAAAACTGATCGATATCCGCTAGACCATCCATCCACTCAATCAATTGAGGGTCTAAAAAGTTCCAATAAGCACGGTCGACTACTTTTGTACCCACTTTAGGGCGAGACTCAAGCAAGCCTTTAGAGGTAAGTAGTTTTACCGCTTCACGTAATGCAGTTCGACTGATACCGAACTGTTCACAAAGCGTCATCTCACCAGGCAAAATAGAGCCTTGAGCAAGATTTCCAGAAAGAATTCCCCGAGCAATCTCTCGAGCAACTTGTACATGCAGGCTTCGTTTAGAGCCTGCTATTGAATTAAATGAACCAGCCATAATTTTAACTTACTTTTATAAATGTATTATCTAAGGTTGAATATAGCACCTTGAATCACATGCGTCACAACCAGACCCGACAAACGTGATACACCCCAGTAATTGCAAGCTTATTGCGACACAAAAACCGATAACCAATGACACTTTCTCGCTACACAAGGCATACAAGCGCATAACATTAGACTTGTTAAAATATTATGGCAATTTCTATTTTCGTGACTAATGTCTTAATTTAGACTTGCAATTTGCCAAATTAGAGATAATTAGTTGAAGTTGTAAAATGTTATTGTATTATTTTAATAGCATAAAAAGTCAGGTAGGATTATGAATATGAAAGGTTCAATCGAATCTAGCATCATACATATTCTCTTTATCCAATAACGTGCATTGATACAAATTAAAGTACGTAAAATAAAGACATCGAATGCGTTATATTTCTTTGTATTTATTAAAGTAAGCGATTATTTCTCCGCGCTACTTTAAAAGGCATATTCACCTATCTGAAATTTAAAAAGGTCTGCTAAAGATCTTGCTGTCGTTAATTAAATAATGACTTTTTAAGCTAGCTAAAGCTGGCTTTTTTAATATGACTCAGGTGGTAAAATGTCGTTTTTCGCGTTGGTAGAGAATTCAGACCGTAGAATTCACGTTCAAGTAGCAAGACAAATCGCTCGCAAGATTTTGTCTGGTGAACTCAAAGAAAATCAAAAGATTCCTTGTGAAACTGAATTATGTGAAGCATTCGGGGTAAGTCGTACGGCGTTAAGAGAATCGACCAAGCTTCTTTCTGCAAAAGGATTAATTGAATCTAAGCCTAAAGTGGGAACCCGTATTTGTCCCCGTGGCGAATGGCACTTCCTTGACCCTCAATTTATTGAATGGATTCAAGATCTAGAAGATATCAAACCATTTCTGGCACAGTTTCTAGGCCTTCGTAAAGCCATCGAACCAGAAGCTTGCGCACTAGCAGCCAAAAATGCCACCGTAGAGCAACGTAAAGACCTTTCTAAATACTTCCAGTGCATGACCATCGCTGCCAACGAGTTTGACTATGAGCGCTGGGGAATTAACGACCTTTTGTTCCACCAAACCATCTTTTTGGCGACAGGGAATCAATTTTACGTACCGTTTAGCAATATATTGTCGGCCATCTTTAAACAATTTATCGATTACTCAGCAATGGGTGGACGTTTTTGCATGACTGAGCACCAAGCGATCTATGACTCCATCATGTCTGGCAACTCAGAACAAGCACGCATTGCATCAAGAACACTGCTTGATGATGGCAACCAAACATTAGCTAAAGTTTCATAAGCTATAGCTTCATAAAACAAAGTTACGTTAAAAAAATATAAACTAACGTTTCATTTATTGATTACATGCTCATTCAGTGGCATGATCTGAGTCTTAAACGACCCTAATTGCGCTTTCGCCAGCGCATTTAATACCAATCACACTAAGTAAGTGATCAGAACTAGCGCCGGAAAAATGCTCAAGAACAAGGCAGAATTTTTCGATAAGTAGTTATTCTACAATCAAAAATTCTAACGCCGTTATCGAGTATTTTAACAAGCTAGAATGAACAGTTATTTAGTACGATTGGTATAAGTCAATGCTTTAAGACTCTTTAATCAATAAAGGTATCCTGTGGCCGCTCAATCCTACATCAAGAAAAACATTTCTATCGCTTGGCCACTGGCACTCAATGCCCTTCTGATGCAATCCATGCTGATGATCGATACCTTTCAGGTTTCTCCCCTTGGTGAAGTCTCACTTGCCGCTATGGGTATTGCAGGTACCATCGTTGCCTTTATTATTGGCATTCAAATGGCATTGGCCAACGGCACCCAATTAGTGCTTAGCCGCGCGGTAGGCTCAGGCGTTAAATCCTCATTAGCAAAAGGGTTTTGGGCGGGAATGAGCATCAACTTTACTGTTGCTGTTATATTTCTAGCGCTGCTACAAATATTCAATCATCAATTAATAGAAGCACTTACTAGTGACCCATCGCTTTATCATGAAGTGAATCAATATTTATCTGTCTCACAATATCTGGTTTTATTTAATGCGATTACCCAAGTTATTATTTCGCTATTTAATAGCCTTGGGCGAACTAAAATCCCCTTTAAAGGCTACTTAATTGAGATGCCGCTAAATGCGCTAATCTCTTATCTACTTATATATGGGTTTGCCGGCTTTGAAGGCATGGGATTGAAAGGCGCCGCCACCGGTAGCTTAATCGCGATCATGGTGCGAATGGCGTACTTATTGTTATGTGTTCGTTACGCCGATGACATTGAGCTGCCGTTTAAAAAGTACATAAATGGCTTGGCAATGAGCATTAAAAATCACTTTATTGAAGTGTTTCCTATTGCCGCCAACATGACCATTTTATCCATTGGCGCAACCGTATATCAACTGCTCTACTCACAACTGCACATCAACGCTTATGTAGCCATCACCCTAATTATGCCGTGGCTTCGCTCTGGTACGCAGTTTATTACCGCTTGGGCATTATCTTCCGCTATTTCTATCAGTCAGGCCATTGGCTCAAACAAAATGGACGATTTGGTGAAGAACGTAGACACGAGCATCAATATCGCGGTGGTCATTTCTATTATCTGTGCTCTGTTCTTTGGTGTATTAAGCTTGATCATCGCTAAAATCTACCCGCACCTTGATCCTGAGACGTATGTTGCTCTTGCGACCATTGCACCCTTGTATATCTTCTTGCCTGTTGTGCGTGGATACAACACAGTTCACGGACATGTACTGCGTGCTCTTGGCAAAACCTCTGCGGTATTTAAAATTAACTTCACTGGCCAATGGGTAATTTCAATTCCATTGTGTGCGCTCATCATTATGAGTTTCGGTGGGTCTATCTTCTGGGCATTTGCTATTCAACCTTTAGAAGAAATCGTCAAAGCCCTACCCTTTAGGCATTTAGCTCGCAAATCTTTGCGAGAGTTTGATGCCGAAAAAGCAAAGAAATTGATGTACGACTAATTTTAAGCGTACCTATTGCCGAGCAGATATTGCATACCCATACCTAAGCCAATAGCCTTACATGCAGGCCACGTAAATAAAATTAAAACATAAAAAAACGGATGTAAGCTAAGCCTACATCCGTTTCGTTTTTTGCGTTTTAGTTTACTAATCCAAACGGATTAGCTAGCTCTTAAAGTTGAGCAAAAGAACCTGTCCAAGTGAACGCACCAACTGTGTGCTCGCCTTGCTGAGCGCTTTCTTCTAGGTTAGAGATACCGAAGTGGTATGTGTTACCTGAAGTCGTCTTAATGCACACTACCGTGCCTACTTCATTGTTTTCAGCCACTGTTACTGATTCAACAAGGCCACGAGCATTAACAGATTGCTCGAACTCTTCGTTGAAGTAACCGTGAGTTTCAAGAACAGAAGCAAATACATGATCTTTACCAGATTGGCGGTGGATCATTGCAGGTTCGCTACGTAGGTTGAAGTCAGGATCGTTCGCGCCTAGACGTGCAAAGATCACTTCGCTGTCTGCAGTAGCGCTAGTCACTAGCGAGTAGTAGCTGTTGTTTACCAGCCAGCTCACAAGAGAACTGCCTTCTACTTTACCTGAACCTAGGTTCCAAAGGTGTTGGTAACCATCAGAATCGCCTACTGGTTTCAGTGTAGATTCAGTTTGGTATTCAAAATCAGTACGGATGATTTGACCTGTGTAGTGTACAGGTAGGTCGTATTGATGCTCTTGCTCTGATTGAATGCGGTACACATCAATAACCAATGGTTTTTCAAATTCAGGTAGATCAGCAAGTAGAATGCTACGTTGCATGTCCGTACCTTCATAGTAACCAGAAATACGACCAGACATACCTTGTAGCTTGTCGTTTTCAACGTTAAAGAAGTGTTTTGCACCAAACTTAGACTCAGCCAGCGCTGTGTTGAAGTTGTTTTGTGTTTTCTGATCAACCGTCACTGTGTTGTGGGCAACAGTTTGCTTACAGTAAGACTTGTTTTCAGGGATGTAACGACCGCCAAACTTAGGCTCAACGTTAACCCAACGGCCGTAACCGTAATCGTGAAGCACTTCAAGACCGCGGTTGAATACACTTAGGTGTAAACCGTCGTAGTGACCGTGATCCAGCGCTGAGTGATATTGGTGATCAGAACCGTGCTGACCAAACCAAATAAGCGCCATTGTGTCGTCATCTTGCTCATCACGATGACGTAAAATGCCTAGGCCGCCTTTGTCGCCTTTAGGGCCGTCGGTAATGTACAAGCTACCCCAGTTAAATGGCTTGATTTCGTCCGCCGCTTCAACCGCATTCGACAGAGTCAAACCTGAAGTGTGCACCCAAACATTTTGTTGGTGGTTAGCCATTGCAAGTAATGTTTCAGCTTGCTCATAACGATGGAAACAAACGCTGGTTGCCATAACCACGCCTTCATCGTTGATAGAAATCGTTTTCGATGAATCGTTACATGCTGGCAATGAACCATCAGGGAATGCTGTTTTAAATACCGCGTAAGAAGTGGTCTTAATAACAGAGTCGTTGAACTCGTAGATGCCGATTTCTGGTTGACGACGCTCAATCGCTTCCGCGAACAAGTAAATTGGGCGTAGTGAGAAGCGGTGGTAGTAAGGACCTTCCATGTAGTAGCCGTCTGGCGAGAATAATTGGTCAAGTTGCGCTAGGAAACCGCCGCTTACTTTGTCCATTTTCAGGCCATACAACGCTTTATCAACTGACGCTTGGTCGTTGATTGCGTAACCACAAATACCGACTGCTGCTACCGCCCACAAACCGTGGTTGTGTACGATGTCGAAATCGTGACCGTAAGTCACCACGAACAAGTCAATCATTTGCTTGAACAAGTCGTTTTCGATAAGCGTTTTTTGCTCATCAGATAGAGTGTGGAAAACACAAGAATACGCACAAGATGCGTACAGCATCCACATGTTTTCATTCAGTGTTTGGTGGAAGATTTTACCCGGAGGGTTAGTATCTTTACTTACGTTGCTTTCCAGTGTTGGGTACACTTTTGCGTATGCCGTTAGCATCTCAACAATGTAATCACGGTACTTTTCTTCTTCAGTGATCAAGAACAAACGACCAGCAAGATCCATATGGATGTAGTTTTGCTTGTGACGGTTGTGCTCGTAGCCACCACCTTCACCGTGTCCTGGTACTTCAATACCCACTTGTGCCATGTAAGCATCAGTTTGCTTGATATCACGAGCCAACGCTTGACCTAGTAGGCTATCCTTACCAAGTTCTTTACGGAGTTCAACTGCTTCTTCAAAATTAAGCAGTAATGGTTGATAGCTCATTAATTAATCTCCTGAGATTGTGTTTTGACTTCCACTGAATAATATCCTGTCCAGTTGAAAGTGTGTTCATTAAATGTCATTTCGTTAACAGTAGCAGCGTCTGCATCAGATTGATTCGAAACAAGCACAGTCACTACCGAATTTTTGGTGGTGATTTCAATGGCTGAGCCAATTTCGTTGTGACCAATCACTTTAATATTCGACACTTGACCACGGGCATTCACCGATTGCTCAAACTCTTCGTTAAAGTAACCGTGTGTTTCTACTACAGAGGCAAACAAAGTGGATTCGCCGCGACTGCGCAGCATAAAGGCCGGCTCGCTGCGCAAGTTAAAGCTAGGATCGTTAGCACCTGAGCGGGTAAAGATCACTTCACCAGTGCTGTTTGAACCATCGCTGTTTGAGCTAGTGCCTAGCCAAGTATGGTAGCTATTATCTTGCAACCAACTTACCAATGCGGTTTCGTTTGCTTCGCCCGCTGCTACTTTCCATAGGTGCTGATAACCATTATCTTCACCTAGGGTATTTAATTCTTTAAATGTTTCATACTCAAAGTTAGTACGGATAATTTGACCCGCATACTGATGAGAATAATCGTATTGATGTTCGCCCTCACCGACTAAACGGTAAAGATCTATTAATAACGGCGCTTCAAGCTCGTCTAGATTCAATAAAAAGACGCTACGTTGCATAGCAAAACCATCGTAATGGTTATTAGCAAATGCGCTCATCCCTTTGATATTTTTATCATTTACTTCAAAGAAATGCGGCAAACCATGTACAGAATCAGCACGTTCAACATCAAAATAGTTCTGACAGGTTTCATCAATCGTTACACTATTGTGTGCAACCGTTTGACGAGCGTAGGACGGATTCTCTGGTAAATAACGGCCGCCAAACTTAGGCTCAACGTTCACCCAACGAGCAAAACCGTATTCGCGCAACACTTCATGGCCGCGGTTAAACAGGGTAATCCCCAAAGTATCAAAGTGACCGTGGCCCATACCGTGCATGCCGTAGTTCATCACCAATTGTGATACATCACCGCTTTTGTCTTGCATGCGCACAAAACCTTGCGCGCCTTGCTCGCCTTCTGGACCTTCGTTAAGTTCCATACTTGGCCAATACGGCAAACCGATTTCACGCTCAGCAGAGGCTTTTTCATAGGCGCGAGACACTTCAAGACCGCATGGATGCATCCATACGCTGTCTTGGATCTTCGCCATACCTAAAATATTGTCATCCAATGCGTAGTGCGCGCCATAAATGCTCACCGCCACTTTAACGCCAGCATCCGCAATGCTCATGCTTTGCGAAGCATCGTTCATCGCAGGGAAAACGCCGTTCGGGTATGCGGTCGCTAGCAATGCTTGTACCGTATTACCCACCACGCCGTTTTTATAATTGTAAATATCCACTTCTGGCATATGGCGATGAATAATCTCAGCCAATAATACTAGAGGACGAATAGTGAATCGTGAGTAATAAGGCCCTTCTAGGTAGTAACCAGAGGGTGCAAATAGGTTCGACACTTGATCTAAGAACCCGCTTTGCTGTTCACGATCTTTACCGTACACCGCCATTTCTAAATATTCTGGTCGGCCAATTGCTACCGCACAGGCACCCACTGCGGCTACAGCCCACACGCCGTGGTTATGAATGTGGTCAAAACGGTGTGCGTATTTTTCAGTGCTCATCTCAATCATAGGGATAAAGATGCGATCAATGATGCGCTGGCGTTGCGCTTCGGTCATCTCTGACGCAACACAAGAGTAAGCGATACTGGTAAAGAGTAACCAGCCATGCTCATTTAGGATCTGGTGGAATAGACGACCGGTTGGGTTGGTGTTCTTTTGCACCTGAAAGCCCAACTCCAAGTATTTGTCTGCGTAATCTTCTAGCAGAGCAATCACAAAATCAGCGTAACGCTGCTCTTGAGTCACGAGGAAAAGACGACCCGCTAGGTTCATATAGGTGTAGTTGTCTTTATGGCGGTTATGTTCGTAACTCCCGCCATCACCATGTCCTGGTACATCTAGCGGCAAACTCATAAAAGCTTCAAGCGCGGTTACGTTTTCTGCAATCGCTTTACCCATTAAGGTAGAGCGGCCTACTTCTTTACGAAGTTGCTCAATTTCTTTTGCGGTCAATAATATCGGTTGTGTCGTCATTGTGCTGTGATTCCTCAGCTAGCGAGAATTATTAAAAACACGATAAAGTAATACAATATTAACTATAATCCTATGTGACGGTCAAAAAAGAATGAATGAGGTCACACAAACAATTGCTTCCTGAATTATTTTCTGACTATTATTAAATACTCATAGAGTCAAGCTAAAGTTTAACGTAACAAAAAGACCTACACTTGACCTAGGTCACACAACTATAAACTTATTGTATGACAATTAAAAATAATCCATTATTATATCCTTAGTAATAGTTAATTTTTTAGTTTGTAAAAACTCAAACCTATAAAGGAACATATCATGAATCCATTTTTCATTTCTAAAGACCAACCTTGGGAAGACTTAGGCGACGGTCTAAGCCGTCAAATCGTTGGTTACACTGACGAGCTAATGGGCGTTCGTGTACGTTTTGAAAAAGGCGCAATCGGCCATCCTCACGCGCATGAAATTCATGACCAAATCGGTTACGTGATTTCTGGTAGCTTTGAAGCTGAAATTGAAGGCCAAAAGAAAATCCTAGTTGCGGGTGATGCTTACATCGCTCCTAAGCACTTTGTACACGGTGCAGTTGCACTTGAAGAAGGCAGCGAGCTTTTAGACCTGTTCTCTCCAGCACGTGAAGATTTTCTTAAATAATCAATAAAGCACAATTAAGCTTAGGTAAGCATATGAAATCATTAAATATTGCGATCATTGGCGAGTGCATGATTGAGCTGCAACAGAAAGGTGACCTTCTCAAGCAAGCGTTTGGTGGTGATACACTAAATACTGCACTGTACCTTTCTCGTCTGACTCACAAACATGGCATCAAAACTAGCTATGTGACCGCTTTGGGCCAAGACCCATTCAGCACAGACATGCTCGCTAAATGGCAAGCAGAGAACATCGACACAAGCCTAATCGCACGTCTTTCAGACAAGCAACCTGGCCTTTACTACATCGAAACAGACGATACTGGCGAGCGTAGCTTCCACTACTGGCGTAACGATGCAGCTGCAAAATTCATGTTTGACCAAACTGAATCTGCAACACTCATCGAAACACTAAGTGGCTATGATGCAATTTACCTAAGCGGTATCACGCTAGCTATCTTGACTGAAAACGGCCGTAACGAATTATTCAAGTTCCTTGATAAATTTGAAGGTAAAGTCTTCTTTGATAACAACTATCGTCCTAAACTATGGTCGAGCCAAGAAGACGCACAAAAGTGGTACTTAAAAATGTTAAGTTACACTGATACTGCCCTTCTAACGTTTGACGACGAGCAAGACCTTTACGGTGACGAACACGTTGAGCAATGTATTGAACGTACTACAGGTGCTGGCGTAAAAGAACTCGTAATTAAACGTGGCGGTAAAGAGTGTCTAGTTGTTGAAGGCGAAAACGCTAACTACGTTTCTGCAAACCAAATTGACAACATCGTTGACACCACTGCGGCAGGCGATTCTTTCAGCGCAGGTTTCCTAGCTAAACGCCTATGTGGCGGTACTGCTCTTGAATCAGCAGCAAGCGGCCACGCGGTAGCAGGTACTGTTATTCAATATGCTGGCGCGATTATCCCAGTAGAAGCGATGCCTGAACTGTCTTTATAAATTGTCCTGCTTATGCAGACTCACACATTATTTGATGAGAAATAAAATGACAACTTTAAACGAAAAACTAGCAAGTCTTAAAGTGATCCCAGTAATTGCAATCAACAAAGTTGAAGATGCAATTCCACTAGGTCGTGCGCTTGTTGAAAACGGCATGCCTTGTGCAGAAGTGACTCTACGTACTGAATGTGCAATCGAAGCTATCCGTGTTATGCGTAAAGAATTCCCAGACATGCTAATCGGTTCTGGTACTGTTCTTACTAACGAGCAAGTAGACGCTTCTATCGACGCTGGTGTTGACTTCATCGTAAGCCCTGGTTTCAACCCTCGTACAGTTCAATACTGTATCGACAAAGGCGTTGCAATCGTACCTGGCGTAAACAGCCCTAGCCTAGTTGAGCAAGCAATGGAAATGGGTCTTCGTACTCTTAAATTCTTCCCTGCTGCACCATCAGGCGGCGTACCAATGCTTAAAGCACTAACAGCAGTTTACCCAGTAAACTTCATGCCTACTGGCGGTGTTAGCCTTGCAAACGTTGACGAGTACCTAAACATCCCTGCAGTTCTTGCATGTGGTGGTACTTGGATGGTTCCAACTAAACTAATGGACGAAGGCAAGTGGGATGAACTAGGCGCTCTAGTTCGTGACGCTGTAGCTCACGTTAGCTAATTTAGTTGTAAACATGACTCTGTAAAGCGAGCCTAGAGCTCGCTTTTTTTATGCCTGCTCTTTATGCTTGTCCCTGATACCTTTTCTTAGAGTCTATTTTTAAAGACCATTCTTGATGCTTGCTCTTATACCACTCTCAGAGACAATGACTTATTGAAATGTCTTGCTATCACCACTCCCAATCAATAAATGATCATCTTTGCTGTTCAAAACCCAAAGCGTCCACCGTTAATACCACGTTAAATCACACACAAAATGGCAACCAATTGTTCAATATTGAAAGATTGAATTACCTGGGTACATTTCACAATCTAGCGGGTATTGAATAAAAAATACTCGTTGCGAATTAAGTTCAAGCAAACCTTAAAAACTGGTCTACGCTATTAAACATTAAACTATTCTTACGTTTATATGAAAAGATTACATCTTGTAATACTAAAGCAAATGCACAAGCGTTGCATAATTAAACAAAAACGGGATATTTTTTATTTTTAAAAAACATAAGCTATTGATTTTTAAGTAAAAAATATCAACTTGATATTCAAATCCAAAAATGTGACCTGGATCACGTTAAGTGTATATTGTAGTACAATTAACAGTGGAAAAAAGCTAAGCTTGACCCTAGTTAATCTAAGACCTTAAGGCTGAAATAAATGACTATTGATACTTTTGTTGTGATCGCCTACTTCTTCTTCTTATTAGCCATTGGCTGGATGTTCAGAAAATTTACAACATCCACCAGTGACTACTTCAGGGGTGGCGGTAAGATGTTGTGGTGGATGGTTGGTGCAACTGCTTTTATGACGCAGTTTTCCGCATGGACATTCACAGGTGCTGCTGGACGTGCATTCTCCGACGGTTTCGTCGTAGTAATTCTCTTCCTAGCTAACGCATTTGGCTATTTCATGAACTACATCTATTTTGCACCGAAGTTCCGTCAACTTCGCGTAGTAACAGCTATCGAAGCAATTCGTCAGCGTTTCGGCAAAACTTCAGAGCAGTTCTTCACTTGGGCAGGTATGCCTGACAGCATGATTTCAGCCGGTGTTTGGTTGAACGGTCTTGCTATCTTCGTTGCTGCTGTATTCCATATCCCTATGGAAGCAACCATTATCGTTACTGGTTTAGTTCTAATGCTAATGGCGGTAACAGGTGGTTCTTGGGCGGTTGTTGCTTCTGATTTCATGCAAATGCTTGTAATCATGGCGGTAACAATTACTTGTGCTATCGCTGCATACTTTGCAGGTGGTGGTATTGGTAACATCGTTAGCAACTTCCAAGGCGACTTCATGCTGGGTAACAACCTTAACTACGTGAGCATCTTCATCCTTTGGATCGTGTTCATCTTTGTTAAGCAGTTCGGTGTAATGAACAACAGTATCAATGCGTACCGTTACCTTTGTGCTAAAGACAGTGACAATGCACGTAAAGCGGCAGGCCTAGCTTGTGTCCTTATGATCATTGGTCCACTAATTTGGTTCTTACCTCCTTGGTACATGGCCGCTTTCCAACCTGATTTTGCAGCACAATATGCAGATATGGGTAGCAAAGCTGGTGATGCTGCATACTTAGCATTCGTTGAAAACGTAATGCCTGCTGGTATGGTTGGTCTACTGATGTCTGCAATGTTTGCAGCAACAATGTCTTCTATGGACTCAGGCCTAAACCGTAACGCTGGTATCTTCATCATGAACTTCTACAGCCCTATTCTACGTCCACATGCGTCGCAGAAAGAGCTAGTAGCAGTAAGTAAAGCAACCACTGTTATTCTTGGTTTGATCATCATCGCGATTGGTCTATTCATCAACTCATTGAAACACCTAAGCTTGTTCGACATTGTATTGAACATCGGTGCGTTAATTGGTTTCCCAATGCTTATCCCTATCCTACTAGGTATGTGGATTCGCAAGACTCCAGACTGGGCTGCATGGACGACTCTAATTGTCGGTGGTATTGTTTCTTACATCTTCGGTATCGCGCTTACAGCGCACGATGTAGAACACATCTTTGGTTTGGATCAAGCACTGACTACGCGTGAGTGGGCTGACCTTAAAGTAGGTCTAAGCTT
This sequence comes from Vibrio neonatus, assembly GCF_024346975.1. NCBI lineage: Bacteria > Pseudomonadati > Pseudomonadota > Gammaproteobacteria > Vibrionales > Vibrionaceae > Vibrio > Vibrio neonatus. Next base: position 888,271 of record NZ_AP024886.1, read on the forward strand.
AGCAGCACACGTAATCTTTACGGGTGGCTTCTTCTTGCTAACAACACTTGCGTACAAAGGTCTTACACCTGAACGTGAAAAAGAAGTTGACCAACTATTCACTAACTGGAACACCCCTGTTGTTGCAGAAGGTGAAGCTCAACAAGACCTTGATACTAAACAACGTTCAATGCTTGGTAACCTAATCTGCGTAGCGGGTTTTGGTGTACTAGCAATGGCACTTATTCCGAACGAACCAACAGGACGTCTATTGTTCCTAGTTTGTGGTTCAATCGTATTGTGTGTTGGTATCCTACTTGTTAACGCATCAAGAAAAGGCGCACGTCAAGCAGCTTAATCGCTGATACTGACTAAGTCGCTATACTAAAACCCTAGTTAATCTATTAACTAGGGTTTTTTGTTTCTGTCCTATCCCTTCTTCTATCCCCTTCTATCCCCTCTATTTTTGATTCTATTTACTGCTTATGTAGCAAACTTGAACTGAGGTTCGGCTTATACCAATCACACTAAGTAAGTGATCAGAGCTAACGCAGGAAAAATGCTCGAGAACAAGGCAGAATTTTTCGATAAGTAGTTATTCTACAATCAAAAATTCTAACGCCGTTATCGAGCATTTTAACAAGCTAGAATGATCAGTTATTTAGTACGATTGGTATTAATATCCCTGCACCATAAAACATCTGACCCGCGCACCATTACAGCGCACCAATTTAGTGCCAACACAACAGTTATGCACCAAAACAATGCACCACATCACATTATCTATGTTTAATTGCACAACATAAGAGCGTTACTCCACTACTTTTTATCTTGTTATGCCGACAAAAACAGCACATTGAACAGGTTTTGCACGGTTTTCACAAAAACCTGTACTGTTTATTCAGTTAAGCCAAAAACTGGAACGTTTTTTGCAGTAATAAATCCAGAAATTAGACACTCATCTGGATACAAATTATGGACAACATTAGTCAGGCAATTGGTGCCGTTGCGCAGAGCGCAGATACTTTATTCATCCTTCTTGGTGCCATCATGGTTCTTGCGATGCACGCAGGCTTTGCTTTCTTAGAAGTGGGGACTGTACGTCATAAGAACCAAGTCAATGCCTTAGTAAAAATCATGGCCGACTTTGCACTGGCAACCGTGGCTTATTTTGTGATTGGCTACCAAATTGCTTACGGACAAAACTTTTTTGTCAGTGCCGACACCTTAGTGCAAAACCACGGCTATGAACTGGTTAAGTTCTTTTTCTTACTGACCTTTGCCGCCGCGATTCCTGCCATTGTTTCTGGTGGTATCGCAGAGCGAAGCAAGTTCAAACCGTTTCTATTTTCATCGGCACTTATCGTCGCTTTTGTTTATCCATTTTTCGAAGGTGTCATTTGGAACGGTAACTTTGGTTTCCAAGCCTGGCTAGAGAACCAATTTGGTGCACAGTTCCATGATTTTGCAGGCTCTGTTGTGGTGCATGGCATGGGTGGATGGTTGGCATTAGTGGCGATTTATCTACTGGGCTCTCGTCGCGGCCGTAAACCAGGCATTGCTTTTGCGCCTTCTAACATTCCATTTCTAGCGCTTGGTGCTTGGGTTCTGACTGTTGGTTGGTTTGGCTTTAACGTCATGTCAGCACAAACCTTAGACGGTGTGAATGGACTGGTTGCGGTAAACAGCTTAATGGCGATGGTAGGCGGCACGCTCGTTGCGCTTATCGTAGGCAGAAGTGATCCAGGCTTTATTCACAATGGTCCATTAGCCGGTTTAGTTGCAGTATGTGCAGGCTCAGACATCATGCATCCTGTTGGCGCATTTGTTGTCGGTGGTATTGCCGGTGCACTATTTGTTTGGGTATTTACCAAATTACAGCGCAGCACAAAAATTGATGACGTGCTAGGTGTATGGCCGTTACACGGATTGTGTGGTGTATGGGGCGCAATTGCAGCAGGTATCTTTGGCTCACCGCTACTAGGTGGTCTAGGCGGCGTTAGCCTTATCTCACAAATCATTGGTACTGTTGCGGGCGTTATCGTCGCAATCGTAGGCGGTTTTATTGTGTACGGCATCATCAACAAGCTATTTGGTTTACGTTTAAGCCAAGAAGACGAATTTATTGGTGCTGACCTTGCTATCCATAAAATCGGCTCCACCAGCGCTGACAAATAATTTCTAGTCGTTATCCTCCATCCTCTATGGCAACCTGTCACTTTATCAGTGGCAGGTTGTTTTTTATCGCCTCAAGCGTATTCATATCGCACACTCGCTCACTTTTCGTTACCATACGCTTTTACTTCACACTAGCGCACTATGACTGACACCCCTCTGATTGACAAAGAACCCCTACGCCAAGATCTATTGCAAGTGCTGCATGCTCAGCGTCTCAACGCATTAAAAGCGGCAGATAGTGCGCACGGTGACGCCACCCATGAACAAAGCGTCGCCGAGACTCAATATGACACAGTAGCGATTGAAGCTGCCTATCTCGCTCACGGACAATCGCAACGCGTCGCCGATTGTGATGCTATGATCAGCTGCCTTAATTCATTGGTACTGCGCGACTTCGACGATCTTGACGAGATATCACTGGGGGCCATTGTCACCCTCGATAATGGCATGACTTGCTGGCTGTTGCCTGTTTGTGGTGGATTTAAAGTTGATAACGACAAACTGGTGGTGATTACGCCGCAGTCACCTTTGGGACAGATGATCAATGGCGCGGAAGTTGGGGATACGCTGGCCAATGGCCGAACGATCACTGACTTACAGTAACTGTACTCTATAAAAAAATAAAGGCTTAAGTTACAGCGTAACTCAAGCCTTCTAGTATGCAGTCGTGGCTTAGATAGTGATCCAGGATTTAGAGCGGTAAATCACGCATGTGGCATGCGGTAGGTATCACCGGTTAGACTGATTTTCTTCGCATTCACCAATTCCACCAGCACTGCTTCTACTTTACTGCGCATCGCTTGACTGGTACTTGAAAAGCCTAGCACTTCAGTCACACCACGAATCAAATCATCTTGTGGGATAGAAAAAGTATCATTAACAGTTTCGACTGCCGCTAATGCAATTTCATCGTCACAAATAAAGTCAAACTTACGTTCATTGTTCGGCAAGTTTTTGCGGTTACGCACGCTGGTTTCTTTATCATGATAAATCACATAATCACCATCAACATGGAGTTTACCTGTGTGTTGCAACTCCTGTAACGCATCCCCGATAGAGCGCATAATACGCGCGCCAGTACGGGTCGTACCGAGTGCTGACAACAAGCGTATCGCCAAATGCTTAGCGTGCATTGGCGACTCTACTTTCAATACCGTTTCTATGTCGCTAGCCAGTTGATACTGCTCCATTTCAGGAATGGTATTACCCGGTTTTAAATACAGATTTTGCACGTCAGCCACTGCATAAGTTGCGCCAGATTGTTCGACTTCAACTTGGCTTTCCACTCGCTCAATACTGGCTTTAGGCGCGGGTTTTTGCGCAGGTTTTGGCTTGACCACTTGCTCATCAAAATTAGCATAATAAGCCTTGGCGGAGCGCAGTGCGTCATCCAAACGTTGCGACTCTTTATGACGATTTCTAAACCAGTCAGTACTCCAAATACGATGGAAACGCCAACCAAGCCCTTCTAACACACCTTGACGAATACGGTCTCTATCTCTGGCGCTTTTTGAGCTGTGATAGGTTGCGCCATCACATTCAACCGCCAACATGTAACGCCCCTCTTTGCTTGGGTCACGCACCGCAATATCAATATAGAATCCCGCACAACCCACTTGCGGTTGTACGCTATAACCCAGGCTACGAATAGTGGAAATCACCTCTTCTTCAAACGGAGAATCCGGCTCTTTACCCGTTTCCTCAGCGCGAATCAGTTGCTTGGTGTCGGCATAATGTAGGAAATGCTTTAATGCGCGCACGCCAAATGGCGATTCTGCTGTGGTCGGCATTTCTTCTGATTTAAAGTTACAAAATACCTGCATTGCCAGGCGAGAACGCGAGATCAATACATTCAAACGGCGCTCGCCCCCTGCTGAGTTGACTGGGCCAAAGCTCATTGGCAAGCGCCCTTCGGCTGTCTTACCGTAACCGATACTGATATAGATACTGTCCCTTTCATCACCCTGCACGTTTTCTAAGTTTTTCACAAAGAAATCTTCGCCTTCTGGGTGGTGCGCAAAGAAATGCTCCAACTGCGGATTTTCTTTACGCAATCGCTCGACTTCAAGCAATATCGCGTCACGTTGCGCAGTACTAAATGCCACCACACCCAATGTTTGATGCGGCATGGTTGTCGCATGCTCAATCACCGCTTTAGCAACCGCTTGCGCTTCGCCAACATTGACTCGCGCGCCACCTCGGTCATAAGTGGTTTCAGGTAGATAGTTAAACGTCAGTCCCGTTGCATCCGGATTAATGCCTGATGATGGGAAGATCATCAGCTTGTTGTCATAAAACTCTTGGTTAGAAACGGCAATCAATGATTCATGGCGACTACGATAGTGCCAGCGCAGCATTCTTTCAGGTGCTCCAGAGGCTAAGAACATGCCTAGAATACTTTCAATATCCGCCGTTAAGCTCTCTTCGGCTTCTTCATCATCTAAAGTGAACTGACGACCAAAGAAGCTAGTTGGTGGCATCTGCTTGGTATCGCCCACCACAATTACTTGTTTGCCACGCAATATTGCGCCTAAACCATCGGCTACTTTTACCTGTGACGCTTCATCAAACACCACCAGATCAAACTCAATACTGCCCGGCTCAAGATAGGTCGAAATTGACATCGGGCTCATCATAAACACAGGTTTAATTTGCTGAATGGCTCTGCCCGAACGATTAAGTAGGCGGCGGATTGGCAGGTGTCTGCGCTTTTTATTAAACTCTCGGCGCAGCGTTTCCACCTCACCACGAGCACTTGGGTTTGGCAAACGTGCGTATAAATCTTCCACTAATTTCTCTTGAGCAAAACCAAACAGCTGTTTGTCTATCACTCTAAACTGCTCGATGCAGTGCTCATGCCCCACTCGGTCAAATTCACTGATCGCTTGTTCTTTCTCATACACCTCATTCACAAGTTGCGAGTAGAACTGATATTGGAACGCCAGTAACAAGGATTCAGGTTTACTCTGCCAAGTGCGAGCGAGTATGCTCCAAGCGGATAACTCTTGTTCATCTAATCTTGCGCTAATACGGTTAAAACGCACCAATTCATACAAAGCGTCTAGATCAATTGGCAATGCTTGTAGCTGTTGCATGGAGCGTAGACTTAGCTGCTCAGCAAAGGCTTCGACATCCATTTGCAATGCAATACACAACTCATCAAGCAAAGCATCATGAGTAGCAAGCTGCTCATTGACAGTATCCATTTGCCCTTGCGATATTGGGCTTTGCTGCGCATCAAACACGTTTGCTACACTAGGGTCAATGCGCTGCTCATTAATCGCGGTAGTGGCTTGATACAACCACTGCAAAGGCTCAAGTAGCGAGCCCCAATCGGTGTTTGAGTTTCGGTAGTGGCTACCAATAACGGCAATCGCCACCTGCGCCGACTCAACAAATTTCTTCTGCTTAGATTCAAAGTCTTGCATTGCATCAATTGCATTAAGCCAGTCGTTGACGTCACCCTTAAGGCCGTCTTTTCGTAACCCTGCATAACTGGCCTTCATTTTTCTAAAGTCGCCTGATAAGAAGCGCCACCACTTTTTACCTGTGGTGGAAAATGTGCCGCGAAGCGTTGTCCAATCGTAATCAAATGCGGCATCGACAAACTCACTTTCTAGGGTTTGTCTATCCGTTTGCAATGACAAACCTTGCTCAGCAAACTGCAAAATCGCTTCGCCCTGTTGCGACCACTTTGAAGTATCACTATTTAAGCCTTGTAAATTTGGCTTTGAGGCAATCATCTGCAATGAAGCAAGCGCTTTTAAGGCATCACTATATGACTCTATAGGTAAGGCAAGATTGGCGCTGCTTGCTAAAGTTTTTACCTGTTCAATCAACTGACATTTTGCGTCCACCAGCTTTGATGACAGTGTTTTGCTACTGGAAAGCAGTGCTGGTGAGGCTTCACACAAGGTGGTCGGGTTAAAGGCATTGTCCATTGGCGAGCCATGCGCGCTAATGTAATCCACTAACTCTTGAATATTGCCTAGCGCTTGTTTGTATTGGCTTTTTGACCACTGACTAATAACTGGCGTGATTTCAGGTAATAGGGTTTTATCAATGTCGCACTCTTGCAGGCGTTGCTCAGCTTGCAATGAATGGCCTAATGCCACTTGATAACTAACGCCAGTATCGGCAATCGGCGTATTCACCGCTTTGCTGTAGTTATCCAATTGGGCGCGCAACGCCACCAATTTTTGGATATCGTCACTGCGCTGAGGTGTCACTGGCGCTTTTTGTAGTAAAGTCTCTTCAAGAGAGCCTAACACCGCTTTTTTATTGGCTTTATGCGAGTGAAGCTCAAGTACCGAATCACCAATATTACAGTTGTCTAAACGTCGTTTTACCACATCTAATGCGGCCATTTTCTCCGCCACAAATAACACTTTTTTATCGTCGGCTAAGGCTTGCGAAATAATATTAGCGATCGTTTGCGATTTACCTGTCCCCGGCGGCCCTTGAATTACAAGGTTCGCGCCAGATTTAGCCGCTAGTACCGCTTCCGTTTGGCTAGAATCGGAATCAAGTACCAACTGAATGGCTTCGGCTTTATTGACATCCATTGGCGTGGAATCTAAACGCGTGCTATCAGATTCAAAACCGCCACCGAATAACTTTTGAATCACCGCATTTTCTGACGGTTTTTGTCCATCAGGCCACGCCTCATCAGACAGGTCTTGGTACATCTGAAACTTACCAAAAGAGAAAAAGCTCAGAGCGATTTTGTCACTGACCACCTGCCAGCGTTTTTCTTTTGCGACCGCTTCGCTGACTAACTCAAAATAGTGCTGTAAATCAAACTCGCCATCGTCGCTTTCACATTTAGGCAATTCAATGGCAAAATCCATTTTGAGTTTGGCTGCAAGGGTTAAGTTGGTGCCCAGATCCGCTTCAGTATATCTAAGCTTAAACGCATCACCGGCTTCTGCGCGGGTCAGTTTAACGGGAATTAAAATTAGCGGAGCGTAACGGGCTTTACTGGAATGGTCGTCTTCGTACCATTGTAAAAAGCCAGTAGCGATATACAAAAGATCCACACCTTGCTCTTGCACATAAGTGAGCGCTTCTGAGTGAATTTTAAGTAGACGAGTATCTAAACTGCGGCGAAATAATTGAGTTTGCAGTGAATTATCTTCGTGGCGTTTATCGCCAACACTGCCTTGCAGATGCTCGGTCAATTCACTCAATAACAAAGGTGAATTTTCATCTTCTAAAGCATCAGGAGCGGCAATGAATTTCATTTCCCGACTCTTATTCACCAAAGTATCAAAAACCTGAGAGGATTTTTCATCCACAATTTCTAAAACCTTAGCACCCTTACCTAAGCTAAGCAGTGTGTTGCCACGCAACCCCATGTCCAAGAGCTCTTGGCGACTTTTTTCAAACACACTTTTGATTTTCATACTCATATCTATCGCAAATTTTCTTTAATATTCAGACGTTAACTGATACATCCTCCATTGCATCACATCGCATACGAATGTGTAGACGGTATTATTAGTTTCCATTTCTTAAACAGCCCGCTACACAAGGCTTGTACCCTATGCCGAATTGCTTCCTGAAACTGTGATAGAAGTGTAATTAGGGAACATTGAATTAATGTAAATAAAATCATGTAATTACCGCTGCATAAAGCGCAATAACTCGAATAATTCAGAACGCATAACCTAAATTCTGGCGCGATTTCCTTTGTCGGCTAAACCACACGCAAAAGTCGGGTTTTAAGTTTCAATAATTGCCTAGGCTTCATCCTTGCTTAAAAAAACAGCCTAACGTTAAAATCGCGAGCCATATTCAACTAAGTGCTTTGAACAATGTATATTGAACAACTGATGATGTTACTAGCGGTCGTCGAGCGAGCCTCTTTGCTGTTAATGGCGCTGTATTTTCTGACTCATACGCAAATTTTTCAGGCCATCATTACTAAACAAAGTCGCAGTAGTATGGAACTGACCATACTGACGTTGTTTTTTACCCTCTTTGCGATTTTCAGCACTTATACCGGGGTTAATGTCGAAGGTTCGTTGGTGAACGTGCGTATTATCTCTATTGTTTCTGGCGGTATTTTGTTTGGCCCTTGGGTCGGTATTCCAGTAGGGCTAATTTCTGGTGTGCACCGTTATCTTATTGATCTAAATGGCCCCTCTTCGATTCCTTGCCTTATCACCAGTGTATTCGCCGGACTGTTAGCCTCGTGGGTACATATTCGAGCCAATTACGCTCACTATGCCAAATATGGCGTGTTGGTCGCCGCAATATGTGAAGTGATGACCATGGGGTTAATTATCATTCTAAATGACGATAAAGTGCTGGCGTATTCGATTGTGCATGCCATTGCTCTACCTATGATCATCGGCGCTTTGTGCGTAAGTCTGATTATTAAGTGGCTACAAGATACCGAAAGTGAAAAAGATAAAGTCGCGGCCTATCAAGCCAAGCAAGCATTAAAAGTAGCGAACCAAACTCTGCCTTTCATTCGCCAAAATACGGGCGATGCCCTAAAGAAAGTGTGCGATATTATTCGCGCCGAAACCTATGCCGATGCGGTGGCAATTACCGATACTAAAGATGTGCAGGTGTATGTGGGCTATGGTGAAGAGCAGTTTTATAATCATCACACTCAGGTCAGTTTGATGACCTTAAAAGCGATTCAAAACAACACCATCATAGAAAGCAACGACATCCGCGAGCATGCCTTTCGTTCGTTGATGATTATCCCATTATCCGAAAATGGACAAGTCACTGGCACACTGAAAATCTTCTTTAGTAAGCCCCATCAAATTACACTATCGCTACATGAAATGGCGATTGGTTTATCACAACTTATCTCCACACAATTGGAAGTGGCTAAAGTTGAACAACTTAAAGTGATGGCTAATGAAGCCGAGTTTGGTGCACTGCAAAACAAAATAAACCCGCACTTTTTGTTCAACACCTTAAATGCTATCTCAACACTTATTCGTATTGAACCAGATAGAGCTCGCGATTTAGTCGGTAAACTGGCCGGATTTATGCGCTTTAACCTAGAGAATGTGGCGGAAATGATTCCACTTGAAGCTGAACTGCAACAAGTCGACGACTATGTATCGATTGAAAAAGCCCGCTTTGGTACCAAGCTAACCGTACAATTTGATATCGATGATGTGGCTGTCTCTGTGCCACCTTTGATTATTCAGCCGTTAGTGGAAAATGCCATCGGCCACGGCATAGTGCCAAAAGGCAGTGGCGGCACGGTAAGCATTTCGGTAAAACAGCAAGATGATCGCGTTAAAATCACCGTCTGTGATGATGGCGTAGGAATACCACAAACCGTAATAGATGGTGTGCAAGCCGGCACTTTAGATTCAAAGCGCATCGGTTTAAATAATGTGCATCAGCGCATTAAACTCTTGTATGGGCAAGGTTTGGATATTCAGCGCCTTAATTCTCTATTTCAGGATCAGGAGCTTCAAGATCAGGGGCTTCAAAACCAGAAGCGTCAAAATCCAGAGTCTCCAGTATCCGGTACTCAAATCTCATTCACTATTCCATTGGGAGCAACACTGTGAAAACCGCCATCGTAGTAGAAGATGAATATTTGGCCTGTGAAGAGCTTAAATACTTAATTCGCAAATACAGCGACTTAAACATCATTGCTGAATTTAGCGATGGATTACAGGCATTGGAGTTTTTGCAATCCACACAGGTTGATGTGGCGTTTTTAGACATTAATATTCCTTCAATCAACGGCATGATTTTGGCTAAAAGCCTGTATAACTCTAAATCTCAGCCCGCCATTATTTTTACCACTGCCTATAAAGAGCACGCCGCTGAGGCCTTTGAAATTGAAGCCTTTGATTACCTGCTCAAGCCCTATACCGAAGATCGCGTCGAAAAAACACTGAATAAGCTCACCACTGAATTAGCCGATAGCGACGCACCGAGTCTAGCCTCTGACAGCAGCGTCAATCTGTATCAAGGTAGCCGTATTCGAGTCATTGAAGTCAACGATATTCTGTTTGCCTCGGCCAACGGTAAAATCACCGATATCGAAACCCTACACGGCGCGTTTACCTCGCCGATGATGCTCAGTGAATTTGTAGAAAAAGTCGATAACGCTAAATTCTTTAAAGCGCACCGCTCTTATTGGGTAAACTTAGAAAAAATAGAAGAAATCACCCCGTGGCACAGCGGTACTTATCGTTTGAAATGCAAAGGCGTAGCGACACAAATTCCAGTGAGTCGCTCTAATATCAAAGAGTTTCGTGAACGTATGGGCTTGTAATTCATTCCGTATTTTTGCATTTCATTCTCACATTGATACAGTTCATTTTCTATCATCCCCTTGCCATTGAAGCCTTAAAAATAATCTCTTAATTTACACGCAATTGATTTATTTTTGAGGCATCTCATGAGCACTACTCTTCGCTCTCGCGACAAATGGTCGACGTTACTCGGCACCGTTTTAATTGAATTTGCATTAGGCTCTGTTTACACATGGAGCTTATTTAACGCCCATCTGGCAGACAAATTGGACGAACCCGTTAAGCAAGTGGCGTTCTCATTTGGTCTGCTCAGCCTTGCACTAGCGGTCGCATCATCGCTATCGGGTAAACTACAAGAACGCTTTGGTATCAAAAAAGTCATCGCGTTTTCTGGGCTGTTGCTTGGGGCGAGTCTGTACCTTACCTCTGTTGCTTCTAGCTTAACTGCGCTTTATGTGTGCGCGGGTTTCCTCGTGGGTTTTGCCGACGGTACTGGCTATCTGTTGGCCCTCACCAACTGCATTAAGTTCTTCCCTAACAACAAAGGCATTGCGTCTGCCTGCGCGATTGGCGCGTACGGTTTGGGCAGTCTGGGCTTTAAATACATTAATATGTATTCACTGACTCACTTTGGTTTGTCGTACTCATTTGAAGTATGGGGCGTCACTGCAATGGTACTCGTGTTAATTGGCGCTATGTTAGTGAAAGATGCGCCAAAACAAACTGCGCAAAACAGCGCGAATGCTGAATCTCATCACCATTTAACTCTGCAAGAAGCGCTCAAGAAACCTCAGTTTTACATGCTAGCGCTGATGTTTACCACTGTATGTATGTCGGGCTTATACGCTATCGGGATTGCCAAAGACATCGGTCAAAACTACGTACACCTATCCATGGACATCGCCGCAACTGCCGTCTCTGTGATCGCCGTTGCCAACTTAGGCGGACGTGTCGTACTTGGGGTACTATCAGACAAAATTACACGCGTGTACGTCATTACCATTGCATTGGTTATCTGCCTTGCTGGGGTGAGCGTTCTAATGTTCATTCCGCCAACACAAAATACCTTCTATTGGTCACTGGCCTGTATTGCATTTAGCTTTGGCGGAACCATCACCGTATATCCGTCTTTGGTGAGCGACTTCTTTGGCTTAGAACATGTTGCGAAAAACTACGGCTTAATTTACCTAGGTTTTGGTATCGGCAGTTTTGCAGGTTCGGTTATTGCCTCACTATTTGGCGGATTCTTAGCCACCTTCCACGTAATGTTGGCGCTTATTTTGGTTTCGATTGTGCTCTCTATCATTATCAAAAAACCAAACCGTCA